>JBAVOG010000264.1:0-1813 GCA_049691875.1 Burkholderiales bacterium
AGCCGGCCCGCATCGCGCCGAAAATTGCCGCGACGTACTCGGGCGTGTCGTTCATGAGAAGGAGCACACGGCTGCCGCGCGCAAGCCCGGCAGCAACGAGTCCGTTGCCCACCCGGCAGGCGAGATCGCAGACTGCGCAGTACGTGAGCGAGCGGTCCTCGCACAGAACGGCAGTCTTATCGCTTCGGCCGGCGGCGAGATTGTCGAAGAGGATGCGCGCAGCGTTGTAGCGCTCCGGGCTCTTCCACTCGATCTCGCGCGCACCCGGCGTCCCGGGCCCGCAAGGATCGGCCAATCGCTCGGGGTGGGCTTCGGACGGAGCGGCCGAACGTTTTGCGTCGACCATACTCATGAATTGCGGAGCAAGTGCGCGCAGACGCTCGTCGCTCATCCTTCCGCTCCGGGCCATGTAGTCGTACGCGAGCTGCCACGGTGCTAGCTGCATTTTTTCCGCGATGCGCTCGTACCAGAACGAGCTTGCGTTGGCGGCGTTGACCAGCTTTTCGGCAATCGGCTTGCGCTCGCTCTCGAACGCGGCCAGCGCTTCCGGGACGTTCTCGCCGTGTGCGGCAATCGCCCTGGCGAGCGCGATCGAGTCCTCCATGGCGAGCCGCGTCCCGGACCCGATCGAGAAGTGACCGGTGCGTACCGCGTCTCCGATGAGTGCCACGTTGCCTGCGGTCCACTGCGGCGTCCACAGCAAGGGGAAGTTGCGCCAGATCGATCGATTCGAGGTGAGCGGATGTCCGGTGAGGTCGGGCGCGAATACCCGCTCGCAATACGCGCGACTCTCCGCGTCGCTCATCCGGTCGAGGCCCGCCCGATACCACGTCCTGGCGTCGCACTCGACGATGAACGTGCTCATGTCGGGCGAGAAGCGATAGTGATGCGCGACGAATTCGCCGTGCTCGCTCGTGCGGAACGTAAGCGTCAGGCAGTCGAACGCCTTGCTCGTGCCGTACCAGGCGAACTTGTTGGTCAGGTAGCGGATGTCAGGCTGCAGCGTGGCGGAAAGGGTTCGGCGCACGAGCGAGTTCACGCCGTCCGCGCCGACCACGAGATCGTGGGCGGCGAGCTCCTCGAGTGAGCGCACGACTCGTTCGTACTCGACCCGCACCCCGGCCTCGCTACACAGGCCCTGCAGAAGCGAGATGAGCTTCAGCCGGCCGATTGCCGAGAACCCGTTGCCGTCGAGAATCACCGCCTCGTCGCGGTGCACGATCTTCTGCTCCGGCCAGCGCTCCATGTTCGGCTCAAGGAGCGCGAAGATCGCCGGCTCGCCTGCGCGGAGGAACTCGAGCGCCCCGTCCGAGAACACCACTCCGAAGCCGAACGTCGCGTCCCGAGGATTCTGCTCGACGACGAGAACGTCGTCGCCGGGCCGAGACCGCTTGAGCAGCAGTGCGAGAAAGAGGCCGGCCGGCCCGCCACCGATGATTGCCGTTCGCACGCTGATCCGGGGAGTTGCCCTGGCGCAAAAATAACACATGCGGGAACGGGGCATGCCGCCGATCGCGCTTGTTCGGCGGCCCGACTCTTGCGGCGCAATCGCGCGGTCGAATCTAGGCTTGGACTTGCTGCGTCGCGGTAGGGTGGGCGGCGCGGCGCGCGCCGTCGACGAGCTTCAGCATGGTGTCGATGGTGATGCTGCGGAACGTGGCGAGCGCAATCTCGTCGATCTCGGACAGCACCCGGCCGAGCGCCGTGCCGACGTCCGTGACCGGCTCGCCTTCCGCTGCGGGGGAGCGCGCGCTGATGTCCTCGAAGATCTCGATCACGTCCATCAGCGTCAGTCGCCTGGCGTTGCCGCTGA
>JBAVOG010000265.1:0-9117 GCA_049691875.1 Burkholderiales bacterium
GGCGCCGGCGAGGCATCCGAATACGAGAATGGCGGTCAGTGTGGTGTTCATACTTGGAACCGGAACGAACGATTCGCGAACCGGAAGCCTTCCAGTCGGCCACCTGCCGCTGGTGGAGATGCGGATAGTACGCCCAAGTCCGGGGTGATCGGACGCGACGGGACTCCGTGCTAGCATCGCGACCTGCGCGGCTCTTGCGCATTGCTGTCTCGGTTCCACCAATACTTCAACAGGAATGCCTCGATGCGTGCAAAGCTGGGTGCTGAGTTCTTCGGTACGTTCTGGCTGGTCCTCGGAGGATGCGGCAGCGCCGTGCTCGCCGCTGGGTTTCCGGGGCTCGGCATCGGCTTCCTGGGCGTGTCGCTCGCCTTCGGCCTGACCGTACTTACCGCCGTCTACTCGCTCGGGCCGATCTCGGGTGGCCACTTCAACCCCGCCGTGTCGGTTGGATTGTGGGCGGGTGGCCGTTTTCCCGGGAGTCACCTGGGTCCCTACATCGTCGCGCAGGTGCTCGGCGGAATCGCAGCCGCGGCAGTGCTTTACGTCATCGCAACCGGCAAGTCCGGCTTCAACGTCGTCGCCTCCGGTTTTGCGGCCAACGGCTACGGCGATCACTCGCCCGGCAACTACTCCCTCGCTGCCGGCCTCGTCAGCGAGATCGTCATGACGTTCATGTTCCTGATCGTGATCCTCGGCGCGACCCACAAGCGCGCGCCGGCCGGCTTCGCCGGCCTCGCCATCGGCCTCGCGCTGACCCTGATCCACCTGATCAGCATCCCGGTGACCAACACTTCCGTGAATCCAGCACGCAGCACGGCGCCGGCGCTGTTCGTCGGCGGCTGGGCGCTGGAACAGCTCTGGCTGTTCTGGGTCGCTCCCATCGTCGGCGCGCTCGTCGCCGGAATTGTCTTCCGCACGTCCTTTGAAGGTGACCGCAGCGAGTCCCCCGCAACCGCGCGCTGATCGCCGCGGGTGCCCTTATTCCGGGGAAGGCAGTGCTGATCGCAGACAATTTCCCGGTCATCAACCGCGTTCCCGACAAGCCGCTCGTCTACAACGTCGCGTGGAAAACGACGATCTACTTTGTGGTCGCCCTGTTGATCCACTATCTGGAGTGGGCGATGTTCTTCGGGTCACCATCAGGCACCCGAAGCTGAGCTACCGCAGGGGCTCGAGGGGATAGCGCGCCCCGCGGTACGGCCGGCAGGTTCTCATGCAGCGTCCCAGGCCGGACTGTGCGGCGGGTCGACGACTCGTGTGCCGCGGGTCAGCGCCGAGATCGCGGCCACCTCTTCGTTCGTGAGCGAGAGTTCGAGGACCTTCAGGTTCTCGCGCAACTGCTCGACGCTCTGCACGCCGGGGATGGCGACGACCCGTTCCTGCTGCACGAGCCACCGCAGCGCGACTTGCGCGACGCTCAACTGCCGCCGCTTCGCGATCTCCTGCAGGACCGGGTCGTTCAAGAGCGCCCCGCGGGCGAGCGGCGAATGGGCGATCAGCACCAGCCCGCGCTCGCGCATCAGGTCGAGGAGCGGGCGCTGGTTCAGGTAGGGGTGGTACTCGACCTGGTTGGCTGCGAGGTCGCCAACGATCTCCAGGGCCTGCCGCACGAGCGCCGTCGGGAAGTTGGAGAGGCCGATCGCGCGTGCCTTGCCTTGCTCGCGGAGCGCGGCGAACTCACCGAGGGCCCACTCCAGCGACACCTCCGGGTTGGGCCAGTGGATGAGGAGGAGATCGACGTAGTCGGTCTGCAGGAAGCGCAGGCTCTTCTCCAGCTCGTAGGCGAGGTCCGGCTGCGGCGGCGTCTTGGGGTGCAGGAGCTTCGTCGTCACCCAGACCTCGCCGCGCGGGACCGAGGAACGCTTCATTGCCCTCCCGACCGCCTCCTCGTTGCCGTAGAACCGGGAGGTGTCGATGTAGCGATAACCCTCGGCGAGCGCCGCTTCGACGAGCGCGCTGCCGGCATCGCCGACGGCGCCCAGCGTCCCGATGCCGATCCCGGGCA
This sequence comes from Burkholderiales bacterium, assembly GCA_049691875.1. Lineage (GTDB taxonomy): Bacteria > Pseudomonadota > Gammaproteobacteria > Burkholderiales > SG8-39 > JAABRB01. The sequence goes on from JBAVOG010000265.1 coordinate 2,006, forward strand.
TCGTGTACTTCCCTACGAGTTCCTTATCCACGCGAAGGTTTGGGTAGTGGGTTTTCCAGACACCAACTTTGACGAGCCCGCAATCTATGCCGCGACGTGCGCGTCGTCAATTGCGTGAATCTTCACCGCGATTCGCCGCCCCTCGCCTCACTCTACTGAACCCACGACCCCCTGGTTTGTAGCCAGGTCGTCCACTACGCGATTTTGCTCAGCGCGTCGGGCTGCGCGCCGCCCGGCGCACGCCCGTCTCCGCATGCCAGCGCTCCATCAGTTCCCGCATTTCCGCCTGGAGACCCGGCCGATCTCCGCCCGGCTGATAGGCGTACTGATAGTGCGCGTCGACCAGCGCACGAAGCGCATCGCTGATGTACGGACACTGATCGGATGCGAGACGCCCGAGCCAAGCGAGCGGTGTCTCGCCGGGTCGGCGCGGGTAGCCCGCGCGCGCGAGCTCGCTCTCGGCCAGAAAATAGGCGGATGTCCGGTCGGATTGCACCGCCGTGCGGTTCGACCCGGCGGCCCTGCCGGTGCGCGGGCGCCGGAACAACCGCAGATAGATCCACGCGCACACCAGCAGCGCGCCGCCGAGCAGCCAGCTTCCCGTGTCCTCGCGCTCGCGAGTGCGCCATTCGCTGAAGCGCGCCCAGAGCCACGATATGCGATCGTAGATCGGCGTGAACGGTCCCGCGCGCTGCGCCTCGGCTTCTGCCCAGACCGAAGGCGTCGTATCCACGACCACCCATGCGCCGTCGACATAAGCCTGCGTCCAGGCGTGGGCATGGCGCCTGCGCACCAGGTAAAGGTCGTCGATCGGGCCGAACTCCTGCACCGAGTAGCCCACGACATAGCGCGCGGGGACGCCGAAGCTGCGCAAGAGCAACGTGGTCGCAGTGGCGAAATACTCGCAGTGTCCGGTGCGGGAAGCGAGCAGGAAGTCGCTGAGGCTCTTGCCGCCACGCCGGTCGCCGAGATAGAGGCTGTAGCGGAAATCATCGTGAAAAAACTTGCGCACGGCAGCCACCGACCGGCGCGCGTCTCCGGCGGGCGGTGCTATCGAGCGCCGCACCTGGTCGAAGAGCGGCTCGAGGGACCGCGGCACGCTCAAGTCCGCCGATGTCGGCGCCGGTTGCAGGATTTCGCCGGGCGCGTAGGCCACGTCGAACTTGAGATAGGGCGCGGAATCCGCCACTTTCACCGAACCGAGCGAATTCCGCGCGACGCTGTTTGCCGCGAGCCCGGACACCGATCGTGTCCCGGACGGCAATGCCAGGATCGCGCCGCTCCCGTCCACATGGCCGCTCACTTCAATGTAGTCGAGTCGCCCGGCAGGCGCGCCCAATGTCCAGGTCTGGCCCTGCGCAGGTGCACCGAGCTGCGTGAAACGCTCGACCGGGGCACGCCAGGCGCTGCCGTCGAAGAACGTGTAAGCCGCCTCGAAGAGGAGCAGTTCAGTGGGGATCCTGGTTTCGGTGCGGACGCGCCAGACAATCTCGTCGGAGAGTTTGATGCGCCCGACGTCGCCAATGCTCGTCGCGGCACGGTAGGGGTCCTGTTCGACGGCCGACAGCCACTCGAAGGCGATGTCCTCGAGCGCCAGCTGCAGGCGGTTCATTCCCAGCGACGTTCCGGTTCCGACCGCGAGCGCAATCGCCAGCGCGAGCGCCCAGACCCAGCTCGCACGGCCGCGCGCCCGCACCGCGAAGAGCGCGTAGGCGATGAGCAGCGCCGCGACCGGCAGGAACATCTCGTAGGTGTTGACGGCAATGCTCGCCGACACCACGCAGAGCGCGAAGTACGGAAAGGCGATGTCGATCGGCCGGTCGGCCTCCGGCAGATCGCTCTTGCGCAGGGAGTAGAAGAGGTTCCGCAGTCTCAGGTGGCCGACGTCCGAGACGATCTGCGCGAGCAGCAATGGCAGAACCATCACCGGAAACCAGATGACGGCGCGCAGCACGCCCTCCGACATCCCGCGTGTCGCGGCGAAATAGCCGATGGCGCCTATCGAGAGCAGGGTGGCGAGATCGGCCACGCGATTGAAGTCGGTGGTGGAGAATGCCCGTCGCAGGTTCGCAGCGAGCAGACCCTCGACAAGCGCCCCGAGCAGCAAGCCCAGCCACAGCACGTCGGCGCAGGAGCCCCACAGCGCGAGCCCGAGGCCGAGCAGAAAACGGGGCGACTTCACGGTCGTGCCAGCGCCTCGCGCACCGCACCGGTCCGGACCCAGCGCACTTCCGGAGGAACGGCGGGATCGGCCACGCCGGACGAGTCCGGGACGGTGTCGGCGACGACATATGCGCGAACGCCGATGCGCAAGCCCTGCAGCGTGGCAACCAGCCGGGCGCGCGGTTCGTCCCAGGTCTGCAGCACCAGGATCGCGCTGCTGATCGCCGGAGCGTGAGCAGTCAGGGATCGCGCAAGCAGCGCGAAGCTCTCCGGGGGATTGGGTTTGACCGCGGCGAGCACGCGCAGCAGCGTGTCGGTGGTGCCGAGACCGCGACCCACCGTGATGCGGTGGGCGTCACCGCCGACGAACAGCAGATCGAGCAGCGAATCCGCGCCACGACTGGCCACCGCGAACGACGCGGCGATCGAGACTGCGTTCTCGAATGCCTCATCCATTGTGGCGGCAGCCGCGGTGTCCAGCACCAGCGCGTGCCGGGTGAAGTACTCCTCCTGGTGCTCCTTCACGACTGGCCGGCCGGTGCGCGCCCAGCTGCGCCAGTGGATTGCGCGCAGCGGATCGCCCGGCCGGTAGTCGCGCAGCGAGCGGAACTCCTCCGAGTCGCCGACCCGCGATGCCTGCGAAATGCCGCCCGGCTGGTAGTGTCGACTTCCGCCGAATACCGGCCATTCCACCGGATGGATCTGGGGCAGCACGACGAGCGCCTCTGCTCCGGGCGTGTCGAATATCGCCCGCCATAGGCCGAGCGGATCGCGGCGCGTCACCGCGAAACCTTCGAAGAACGCAACGCCGCGATGCAGCGGCTCGAGCGATAACGTCACGTCGGCCGACTGGCCGGGCTCGAGCGCGGGAATATCCACGGGCGGTACCGCAACACCGCGCAAGCGCCGCAACCAGTCGACCCAGTCCGGATACCCGACCACCCGGTCGAACCAGTTCGATGCGCGCGTGCGCCGCCGCGCGAAGGCTGCCGCATCCGGGAAAGGCTGATGCAGTCGCTCCTCGATGGTGAGCCCGTCCATCACGCGCGCCGAGGCGTTGCGCAGCGTCACGACGTAGCGCACGGGATTTCCCACCGTGACGAAGCGCGGGAGGCGCCGATCGATCTCCAGCGCCGGCGACAGCCGGCCGCGTCCGATGAAGCCGACCAGCATCAGGCTGAGTCCGACGGCGAACACGAGGTGAGCCAGCGAGAGGCGTGTGTCCACACCGAGCAGACCCGCCGCGAGCCCGGCGGTCGCGACGAGCAGGCCGGCGGGTGTCACGCGCCGCTGAAACCAGCGGTTGAGCCGGAAGATCCTGCGAAACAGGCCCAGGAGCCGCACGACGGGCGCGCTACACCGGGACGGACGTCGCTGCCACGATCTCGCGCACCAGTTCGCTCGCGGAGGCGCCCGAGTAATGCGCCTGCGGGTCCAGCGCAAGGCGATGCGCAAGCACATCCACGGCGATACTCTGCACGTGGTCGGGGGTGACGTAATCCAGCCCGTCGACGAGCGCGAGCGCGCGTGCCAGCTGAAAGATCGTGATCGACCCGCGCGGGCTCGCTCCCATGCGAATCTCGGCGCGTTGCCGGGTGCCCGCCACGAGCGCCACGATGTATTGCCGAAGCGTGTCCGCGACCGTGACCCGGGACGCCGCCGTGCGCGCAGCGCGCAGATCGTCGAGCGTCGCGCAGGGCACCAGCGTGTCGACCGGATGGTCTGCGGCAGAGTAGCCGAGCATGCGTGCCTCCTCCTCTGCCGAGACGTACCCCAGGCTCAGCCGCACGCCGAACCGGTCGAGCTGCGCCTCGGGCAGCGGATAGGTGCCGTGCGACTCGACCGGATTCTGCGTGGCGATCACGAAGTAGGGATCCGGCAGGACCAGCCGCCTCCCATCCACCGTCACCTGCATCTCCGCCATCGCCTCGAGGAGCGCGGACTGCGTGCGCGGGGAGGCGCGATTGATTTCGTCGGCGAGCACGACGTTCGCGAAAACGGGCCCCTCGTGAAACCGGAAGACCTGCTCGGCCTGGTCGTAGATGGAGACGCCCACGATGTCGCTCGGCAGCAGGTCGGGCGTGAACTGGATGCGCGCGAACTTCGCATCAACGCTGCGCGCGAGCGCCTTGGCAAGCGTCGTCTTCCCGGTTCCCGGAAAATCCTCCAGCAGCACATGCACGCCCGCAATCCAGGCGGCAACCAGCTTGCGGATGACGCCCGCCTGGCCGCGCATCACCGTCCCGACCTGGACCGGAATGCGCGCGAGCGGCGGCTGAATGGCCTGATTCATGGGTCGTGGGGTCTGGATTGGAACGGGTCTCAGATGCGCGCTCGAGAACATCGACAATAGCACGAGGGCACGAGCATTTTTGTCGCGATCCCCCGCACTCGCGTCACTGCACAAAACAGGCAGCATACTTCGAACCTTGGCGCACGACCGGCTACACTCGCGGCGTTCCGTGCAAATTCCCCCACCAGAAGTGAAGGAAACCATCGTTCTCCTCGCGATTGCCGCGGCCAACACCGGCATCGCCATGCGCGTCGTCGAGCCGATGCTGCCGCGGCTCGCGAGCGATTTCGGCACGACCGTCCCGGCGACGGCCGCCGTGATCACCGCGTTTGCATTGGCGCAGGCGGGGGCGCAGTACTTCCATGGCCCGCTCGGCGACCGCTACGGAAAGCTGCGGGTGGTGACGATCATGATGGCCTTCGCGACGCTCGCATCGCTCGGCTGCGCATTCGCGGGCAGCCTCTCCGCGCTGATCGCGTGGCGGTTCGCCACGGGGCTCTTCGTCTCGGCCACCATGACCCTCGGCATGGCGTACGTCGCGGACACGGTGTCGGCCGAGCGGCGGCAACTCGTCATCGCACGCTTCATTTCAGGCACGATCATCGGCCAGTCGCTCGGCCCCCTCGTCGGCGGTGGACTGACCGATCTCGCGGGCTGGCGTGCGACGTTCGTCCTGCTCGGCGCCGTATTTGCGACCGTCGGCCTGGTTCTTTTTCTGCGCACGCGCAGGGAGTGGGTTTCCGGACCCCGCTCGACCGGCCCGCTGTTCTCCCCTGCCGTGCACCTCGCGCTCCTGAAGCTCCCGAAGACGCGCGCGGTGCTCGGCGCGGTGTTTCTGGAAATGGTCTTCTTCTACGGGGCGTTCTCCTTCCTCGGCGCGATGCTGAGGTCGAAGTTCGAGCTTCCCTACACCATCATCGGCGTGCTGCTGATGGGGTTCGGGCTCGGTGGCCTGATCTACATCGCGACGGTGCACTGGGTCCTGCCGCGACTCGGGCAAAGGGGCTGTGTTCTGGCCGGCGGGCTGCTCGGCGGCGTCTGCTACGTGGCGGTGGTCCTCGTGCCCGTCTGGCCGCTCGTCATGGTGTGCACCATCGGCGTGGGGTTCTCCTTTTACATGGTGCACAACACCCTGCAGGTGAAGGCGGCCGAGATGGCCCCGCAGTCGCGCGCGACGGGATTCTCGCAATTCTCGATGTTCTGGGCCTCCGGCCAGGCCGTCGGCGCCGCGCTCATGGGCGCCGGTGTCGCCGCATTCGGATACCCGTGGATGATCGCGGGCTTCGGTCTGCTCTTCACCGCGCTCGGGGTGACGCTGCACTTCCAGCTGCATCGCCTTTGACGCGACGCACGCCGGGCCGGATGCGTGGGTCTGCTACTCTAGCGCCATTCGATCGGAGGAGTCGCCATTTGAGCGGCATCGAGAAACGGCTGCAGGCAATGCCGCCCGAGATGCTGAAGGGCATCCGGCGCGGCATCGAGAAGGAAAGCCTGCGCGTGCAGACGAATGGCAAGCTGGCCACGACGCCCCATCCTGCGGGTCTCGGGTCGGCGCTCGCGCATCCGCACATCACCACCGACTTCAGCGAGTCGCAGCTCGAGCTGATCACCGGCGTGCACACCGACGTGGATGCGTGCATCGCGGAGCTCGAACAGATCCACCAGGTCGTGTACCGCGCGATCGGCGACGAGATGCTCTGGTGCGCAAGCATGCCATGCGGCCTGCCCGCCGACGACGCGATTCCGATCGGGCAGTACGGCTCATCGAACGTCGGCCGCGCCAAGACCGTGTACCGGCTCGGACTCGGCCATCGGTATGGCCGACGCATGCAGACCATCTCCGGTGTGCACTACAACTTCTCGCTGCCGGAAGCGGCGTGGCCGCTTCTGCGCAAGGTCGCCGGAGGCGGTGTCGCGACGGAATACTTCCAGGACGAGGCGTACTTCGCCCTGATGCGAAATTTCCGCAGGCACTCCTGGCTGCTGCTCTATCTCTTCGGCGCGTCGCCCACCGTGTGCAGCACCTTCGTCGCCGGCCGTGCCCATCGGCTGCAGGAACTGACGCCGGGAACGATGTACCTGCCGCACGCGACGTCGCTGCGCATGGGTCCGCTCGGCTACCAGAGCGATGCGCAGGCGACGCTCGGTGTGAGCTACAACAGCCTCGGCAGCTACGCGAAGTCGCTGTACGGCGCGCTCACCGAGCCGTATCCGCCTTACGAGGCGATCGGTATCCGGGACGGGAACGAGTATCGGCAGCTGTCCACCAGCCTGCTGCAGATCGAGAACGAGTTCTACGGCACCGTCCGTCCAAAACGCCGCATCGGCCGGGGCGAGCGGCCGCTGCACGCGCTGGGCGAGCGCGGGATCGAGTACGTCGAGGTCCGGCTGATGGATCTAGACCCCTTCTCGCCGGTCGGCATCGCCGCGGACACGATGCGCTTTCTCGACGTGTTCCTGCTCTATTGCCTCCTCGACGACAGCCCGCCCGACACCCCCGAGGAAGTCTCCGCGATCACCTGCGACCGGCAGCGCGTCGCCGAGAGCGGACGCGACGCGGCGCTGCAACTGGTCGAGCGCGGCCCCGGGAGGACCATTCGGGAACGAGGTTCGGCAGTGCTCGACGCAAGCGAGCCCATTGCCGCCGCGCTCGACG
>JBAVOG010000266.1:0-44489 GCA_049691875.1 Burkholderiales bacterium
CAACAAGCAGGCGCTGAAGCTCGGAGGGTTGCAGCATACGGACGAGCAGCACCTCCTCGCAGAGCTGCTCGAGGCACGCGGCTATACCGTGGAGTTCAATGTCATCGACCGGCTCTGGACCTCGCGCGTGACCTCGCACATTCCGCTCAGGGACGTCGCCGGCACGATTACGTCGGGGCGCGTGACGGACGCAGTGCGGGTGATCGACAACGGGCTCAGACAGAGTGGCATCGCGAAGCCGCGCATCGCGGTGGCCGGTCTCAATCCGCACGCGGGCGAGGGTGGCACCCTGGGTCGCGAAGAGATCGACGCGATCGGACCAGGCATCGAACGCGCGCAGGCCGAGGGCATCGATGCGCGCGGACCCTTCCCTGCCGACACCGTCTTTATCGCCGCAAAGCGCGGCGATTTCGATGCGGTGGTGACGATGTACCACGACCAGGGCCAGATCGCGATGAAGCTGATGGGATTCGACCGCGGCGTGACCGTACTGGGCGGCCTGCCGGTACCGGTCACGACCTGCGCGCACGGTACGGCGTACGACATCGTCGGCCGCAATGTGGCGAACCTCGTGCCGCTCGCCAACGCATTCGAACTGGCGGTCGTGATGGCCGCACGACTGAGTGAGAGGTGAAGCGCACATGTCCGCGTCGAAGGGCCCGTTGGATGGAGTAAAGGTGCTCGAGCTCTGCCAGGTCATGGCCGGGCCCACCTGCGGAATGCTGCTCGCCGATCTGGGCGCAGACGTCGTCAAGGTCGAGAAGCTGGCCGGGGGCGACGACACACGGGCCTACGACAATCCGCAGGTGAACGGCGAATCGGCGGCCTTTCTCGCCATGAACCGCAACAAACGCTCGGTCGCGCTCGACCTGAAGCAGCCGGCAGGGCAGGAAGCCCTCAAGCGCCTGGTGCGTGATGCCGATGTGCTGGTCGAGAATTTCCGCAAGGGCACGATGGAGAAATTCGGCCTCGGCTACGACGTGCTGAGGGCCATCAACCCCGGCCTCGTCTATTGTGCGATCACCGGCTACGGACACACCGGACCCTACGCCGACAAGGGAGGCTTCGATCTCGTCGCGCAGGGTGCCTCCGGCCTCATGAGCATCACCGGCGAACCGGGCCGCGAGCCGGTGAAGTGCGGCCCTCCGGTGTGCGACATCAATGGCGGCATGCTTGGCGCGCTTGGAATCGTGGCGGCGTACGTACATCGCCTGAAGACGGGCGAGGGTCATATGGTGGATACATCGCTGCTCGAGGCAGGTGTCCACACCACTTTCTGGCACTCGGCGATTTACTTTGCGACCGGCGTCTCGCCGGCGCCTACCGGCTCGGCGCACGTTCTCTCTGCCCCCTACCAGGCATTCCCGACTCGCGACGGCTGGGTCACCATCGGCGGCGCGAATCCCGCGAACTGGGTGCGTCTCGCTCGCATGATGGAACTGCCCGAACTGGTGGACGATGCGCGGTTCAAGACCAACACCGACCGGATGCACAACCGCGCGGCGCTGTTCGAAATCCTGGCGCGAAAAACCCGCGCGCGCACGACGCAGGATCTCGTCGCCGCGCTCGATGCGGCGGGAATTCCCGCCGGCCCGGTGAACACGATCGGTGAAATGCTGGCCGACCCTCACGTCCTCGCCCGGGAAATGGTCGTCGAGACGGTCCATCCGGTCGCCGGACCGACCAAAGCGCTCGGCCTGCCGATCAAGTTCACCGGTACGCCCGGTGGAGTGCGTCGCCCTGCACCTCGGCTGGGCGAGCACACTCGCGAGGTGCTGCATGAAGCGGGGTTCGCGGACGTCGAGATCGACGCGCTGGCCCGATCCGGCGCCGCGCTCACCTCGGGAGGAATTTCGCCGTAGAATCACCGGCCCGGCTGCCCGCGGGCCGCAAGAACCTGGCAGTCACCCACACCCTTCAGGGCACCACGTAAGGCAGTGCAAGCTGCCGAGTACACAAATAGGAGGAGACCAATGAGGCCATATCAGCACGTCATCGCAACGTTCGCGCTCGCGATATTCTCGCTTGGCGCCGTCCAGGCGCAGGAAATCAAGATCTCGCACCAGTGGAAGGCCAATGTCGACGGACGCGACAAGGCCACGCGCGTTTTCGTCAAGGCGGTCAACGAGGCCGATCCCAGTCTCAAGTTCCGCATCTACCCCGCGCAGTCGCTCGGCATCAAGCCAGTCGCACAGCTCGATGCGCTGCAGAACGGCACGCTGGAGATGGCTGTCTTTCCGATGTCCTACGCCGTGGGCAAGGCCGCGGAATTCTCGATCATCATCATGCCCGGCACGGTACCGACGCTCGCGCACGCGATGAAGCTGCGCGGCACGCCGTTCCAGGCGAAGCTGAACGAGCTCGCCGGGAAGCATGGCATCCGCATCATCACCTGGTGGTGGACACCGGGCGCATTCGCGACCAAGGACCGCGAGGTCACCGGCCCGAAGAGCGTGGACGGCCTGAAGATGCGCGCGGCCGATCCGACGTTCGAGGTCATGCTCAAGGCGGCCGGCGCGTCGGTGGTCAGCATGCCCTCGACCGAGATCTATCCCTCACTGCAGTCCGGTGTGCTGAATGGCACACTGACGTCCGCGGAGACGTTCGTGAGCATGCGCCTCTACGAGCAGACCAAGTTCGCCACGGTGCCCACCAACTACGCCCTGTGGATGCTTCTGCAGCCGCTCGTCATGTCCAAGCAGCACTGGGACAAGCTGACGCCAGCGCAACAGAAGATCTTCGAAGCCGCCGCCGCCAAGTCGGACGAGTTCTTCCTCGGCCTGCAGAAGGAAGCCGTCGACAAGATGGAGGCCGCATACAAGAAGGCCGGCGCGAAGGTGCACGAGATGACCCAGGCCGAATACGACGAGTGGGTCGCGCTTGCGAAAACGACGGCCTATCCCGAGTACGCGAGCAAATCGCCCATGGCGAAAGAGCTGCTCGATGCCCTTCTTGCGGTGAAGTGACTCTCGGAAACTGATCGAGCCGGGCCGCGCAACTGGCCCGGCTCGGTTTGAGTCGTCTCGCTAGGGTGAACCGCTTCGTTTCGGCAATGGACCGGGTGTCGGTCGCCTGCGCCGCGATCGCCTCGGTCATGCTCGGCGCAGCCGCGCTGGTGATCACCTGGAACGTGATCTACCGTGCCATGGGCGCTTCGACCTACTGGGAGATCGAGTTCTCGGTCTTCATGATGGTCGGCTCGCTCTTCCTCGCTTCACCTTACTGCCTCATGACGAAAGGTCATGTCGCAGTGGATCTCCTTTCGCACTATCTACCGCGTCGGGCCGCACGCGGGCTGGGCATCGCGACCGCAATCGTCGGTCTCGCGATCTGCGTCTACCTCGCATTTGCCGGTGCGGAGCTCACCATCGATTCATTCAGCAAGGGTGAGCACACTGAAAGCACGTGGGCGCCCGCCAAGTGGCCGTTGTTTCTATCCATGCCGATCGGCATGGGGCTCACTGCGCTGCAGTACCTTGCCGACCTCCTGCGAAGCGCTCCCGCGAAGGCTGATCAATGAGCGAGCTCCAGATCGGTTTGCTCATTCTGATCGTCACGCTCGTGGTGCTCTTCTCCGGACTGCCGATCGCCTGGGGCCTCACGTTGGTCTCGGTCGGCTTTCTGCTGGTTTTCGCCGGTCCGGAGACGCTCGCGAACGTGCCCATCCTGATGATGGACGAGCTGTCGTCGTTCGCGCTGCTCACCATTCCGCTGTTCGTCCTGCTCGGTGCGGCCATTGGAGCGTCGGCCGCCGGCAAGGACATCTACGAATCACTGCACCGCTGGCTCGACCGTGTGCCGGGCGGCCTCGTCATCGCGAACATTCTCGCCTGCGGCGTCTTCTCGTCGATCTGCGGCTCGAGCCCCGCGACGGCTGCGGCGATCGGGAAGTCCGGCGTGCCCGAGATGATCCAGCGCGGTGTCCCCGCCTCGCTTGCCACCGGTGCGATCTGCGCCGGCGGCACGCTCGGCATCCTGATCCCGCCGTCGATCACGATGATCCTGTACGGGGTCGCGACCGAGACGTCGATCGGACGGCTTTTTCTCGCAGGCGTCGTGCCGGGCGCGATGCTCGTCCTGATGTTCTCGCTCTATGCGTGGCTCGTGACGCTACGTGCGCAGCGCGGCATGGCTCCCGGCGATCTCCCACGCTACACGCTTGTACAGAAGATGGAGGGCCTCGGCCGGGTGACGCCGTTCATCGGGATCGTGGTGGCAATCGCATACGCAATGTACGGAGGGCTCGCGACGCCTTCCGAGGTCGCGGCGATTTCGGCGGTCCTCGCGCTCCTCCTTGTGGCCGGAATCTATCGGGCCTGGCGACTCGGCGACCAGTGGCGCATCTTCCGCGAGACGGTGCGCGAGTCCACGATGATCCTGATGATCATCGGCGCGGCAGCGGTATTTTCCTACATGATGTCGCTGCTCTACATTACCCAGACCGCCGCGCAATGGATGGTCGACCTCGACCTGAATCGCTGGGTATTGCTTTTCGCGATCAACATCTTTCTGCTCGTGGCCGGCTGCTTTCTTCCCCCGGTGGCGATCATCCTGATGGTGATGCCGATCCTCACCCCGGTGCTCGAGGCGAACGAATTCGACCTGATCTGGTTCGCAGTGATCCTGACGATCAACATGGAGGTCGGCCTGATCACGCCGCCGGTGGGACTGAACCTCTATGTCCTGAAGGGCGTGGCCCCCGACATCCCGCTCACCACCGTTCTCAAGGGCTCGTTTCCCTTCGTGGTGCTCATGTTTCTCGCGATGGTGATCCTCGCGCTCGTCCCGGACATTGCACTCTGGCTGCCGAACCACATGATGGGCATGGGATAGTTCCTTCCATCTGCGGGCAGAGCCGTCCGCACCTGTAACCATGAATGCATACGCCCTCTTTCAGTCAGCATTCGAGCCCAGACGGAGCGAAATCTTCCTCGAGGACGAGCTCGGCGCGTCGTACGCCTATGCCGACCTGGACCGGGAAACCGCGCGGGTGGCGGCATTCCTGACTGGTCTGGGGCTGCAGCCAGGCGACCGTGTCGCGGCGCAGATCGAGAAGTCGCCGCAAGGAATTTTTCTCTATCTCGGGACACTGCGCGCCGGGCTCTGCTTTCTGCCGCTCAATTCCGCGTACCAGAAAGGCGAGATCTCTTATTTCCTCGGCGATGCCGAGCCGGCCGTATTCGTTTGCGACTCCGCGCGCATGGCGGGATATGAGGAAATTGCCCGTGCTGCCAAGGTGGCGCACCTGCTCACGCTCGATGCGCGCGGCGCAGGGTCACTCGCCGACGGGCTCAAGGACGTTGTCCCCCGGTTCGACCCCCGGCCGGTCGGCACGGACGATCTCGCAGTGATCATCTACACATCGGGCACGACCGGGCGGTCGAAGGGCGCGATGGTGACGCACGGCAATCTCACGTCCAACGCGGCCGTTCTCAGGGAGTACTGGCGATTTACCGATGGCGACGTGCTGATTCACGCCTTGCCCGTGTTCCACGTGCACGGCCTGTTCGTGGCGCTGCACCCGATTCTGCTCGCCGGTGCGCGCATCCTGTTCCACCGCAAGTTCGACGCGAAAGCGGTGCTTGCGGCCGTGCCCCGCGCGACGGCGCTCATGGGCGTGCCGACATTCTATGTACGGTTGCTGGGAGAGCCCGGGCTGACGAAGGATGCCGTACGAAGCATGCGCCTATTCGTCTCCGGCTCGGCGCCGCTCTTGCTCGACACGTTCTCCGCGTGGCAAGAGAGAACCGGGCACACGATCCTCGAGCGGTACGGCATGTCGGAGGCGGGGATGATCACGTCGAATCCCTACGACGGCGAGCGACGCGGCGGAACGGTCGGCTTTCCGTTGCCGGGCATCGCATTGCGCGTCGCGGGTGCCGACGATACGCCGCTTCCGCCCGGCGAGCCCGGCGCAGTGCAGATCAAGGGGCCCAACGTCTTTGCCGGGTATTGGCAGATGCCCGAAAAGACGCGCGAGGAATTCACCGCCGACGGCTGGTTCCGGACCGGCGACGTGGGGCAGTGGAGCCACGACGGATATCTCTCGATCGTCGGCCGCGCCAAAGATCTCATCATCTCCGGGGGATACAACGTGTACCCGAAGGAGATCGAGCTCGTGATCGACGCGATCCCGGGCGTGGTGGAGTCGGCCGTCGTCGGCGTGCCGCACCCCGATTTCGGCGAAGCGGTCACGGCGGTGGTCGTCAAGCAGGCTGGCGCTGCGCTCACGGAGGGCGCGATTGTCGATAGCGTTCGCGAGCAGATCGCGAGCTTCAAGGTGCCGAAACGCGTGTACTTCGTCGACGACCTCCCGCGCAATTCGATGGGAAAGATCCAGAAGGCCGTACTGCGGGAGAAATTCTCCGGCTGACGCGAGCGCAGATCGCGCTCGGTGCCGGCTACTCGGCCGCGATCAGGCTTGCGAGAAACTCCGGATCCGCGCGCAGCCGCGCAGATGGTCCGTCGTAGACGATCCGGCCCTTGTCCATCACGATCGCCCGCTCCGAGAAGGCCAGCGCAACGCGGCTATTCTGCTCGACGAGCACGATCGAAAGCCCGCCCTGCGCGCGCAGCCGAACCAGCACGGCGGTCAGGGCCTCGACGATCACGGGTGCGAGCCCCTCGGTCGGCTCGTCCATCAACAGGACCGTGGGGTTGGTCATCAAGGCCCGTGCGATCGCCAGCATCTGTTGCTCCCCCCCGGAGAGATGGTTGCCGGCGTGGGCGCGCCGCGCCTTGAGGTTGGGAAAGAGCTCGAACACCCGTTCCTCGTTCCACTGCCCGGCCCGTGCGCCGAGTTCCAGATTCTCGCGCACGGACAGCGACGGAAAGATCTCCCGCTCCTGCGGGACATAGCCCAGTCCACGTCGCGCCCGCCCGTGAATCGGAACCCGGGCCAAGCTCTCCCCGCCAAGCAGGATCTCGCCGTGGTGCAGGGTCGTGTGCCCCATGACGGTTGCGAGCAGCGTGGACTTGCCCACACCGTTCCGCCCGATGATGCTGACGCTCTCGCCAGCGGCCAGCGCGAGGTCGACGTCCTCCAGCACGACCGTGTCGCCATGGCCTGCCGATACCTTTTTCAACCGAAGCGCATCAGCCATCGCCGGCAGCGCTTCCAAGGTAGACGGCACGCACGTCGCGGTTCGCGGCGATCTCGCCCGGCGTGCCCTCGGCAAAGATCGCGCCGCTCACCAGCACCGTGATGCGCTCCGCGAAGCGAAATACCAGATCCATATCGTGCTCGATGATCAGCACGCCGATGTCGCTCGGAAGGGCAGCGACGGCGTCGAGGATGATGTGGCTCTCCGCGCTCGGCACCCCGGCCGCCGGCTCGTCGAGGAGCAGAACCTTGGGCTCGAGCCCAAGGGCAATGGCGATCTCGATCAGTCGTTGGCGACCGTACGGCAATTCGGCGACCCGGCGTCCCGCGTCGCCTGCCAGCTTCAGCGCCTCGAGCAGGCGCATTGCCTCTTCGATGACGTCCCGGCGCCGGCCCGCGGGTCGAAACATCGAAGACGCGACGCCCATACGCTCCGCAACCGCGATGTAGACGTTCTCGAGCACCGTGAGACCGCGAAAAAGCTGATTGATCTGAAAAGTACGGGCGATACCGCGCTTCACGCGTCCGGCTTGAGGCAGGCCGGTGACATCCTCGCCACGCAGCAGCACGTGCCCGCGCGACGGATGCAAGAGGCCCGTGAGCAGGTTGACGAGCGTCGTCTTGCCGGCGCCGTTCGGTCCGATGAGCGCATGGCGCGCGCCGACATCGAGCCGGATGCCGATTTCCCGCGCGACTTCGAGTGCACCGAAATTCTTGCAAAGCCCGCGGGTCTCGAGAAGCGCCGTGGTCATGACGCACGCCCCGAATGCAGACGCCTGGAGAGCGTCGCTGCAATTCCGAGAATGCCGTTGCGCGCATAGAGCGCGACGACGATGAGCACGATACCGATGCCCAGCTGCCAGGCGGTCGGATAGGCCTTCGCGAGCGTGTGCTCCAGCACCATGTACGCGACCGCGCCGACGAAGGCGCCGTACAGCCGCCCGTAGCCGCCCAGTATGAGAATGATCAGCACCCCCGCGGCACGGTCCAGCCCCAAGGCCGACAAGTTCACGAACGCAGTCGTCTGAGTGAACAGGGCACCCGCCACGCCAGCGAGAGCGGCCGAGATCGTGTAGGCGATCACCAGTCGCCACTGCACTGGCGCACCGACTGCGTGCATGCGCAGCACGTTCTCGCGGACCCCGGTGAGGCTTTGGCCGAACGGCGAGTAGACGAGCGCCCGCACGACGATGAAGCAGACGAACAGTACGACGAGCGCATACAGGTACTGCGAGCGAAAGAACAGCGGCTCGAACTGGAACACGCCGAGGACCGGTGCGAATTCGAGTCCCGGCATGCCGTCGAATCCACCGGTGTACGCGGCGCCCATATTGGCGCTTTCTTCCAGCAGCGCCATGGTGCACAGCGTCAGCATCAACAGTGTCAGGCCCTGCGTGCGAAGCAACACGATTCCGCTCGCGAATCCGATAATGCCCGCCACCACTGCGGCAGCAAGCAATCCGCTGAGCGGCTCGTTCCAGCCGAAGTGCAGCGCCAGGATACCGACGGTGTATGCGCCCGCGCCGAAAAAGGCCGCGTGGCCGAGCGTGATGATCCCCGCGTAGCCCATGACCAGATCGAGCGAGAGGGCGAACAGGATCGTGATCAGCACCTGTGTGCCGAACGAGAGGTAGGTGGGATAGAGAAAGAACGCGGCGACCGCGACGACCCACGGCAGGACCTCCCACCACTTGAATCGATGCCGTCCGGCAAGCGCTTGCGCCACCGCGAGGCCGGACGTGACCGGGGTGCTCATCCGCTCCGCCTGACGAAGAGACCCTGCGGTCGCCACAGCAGCGCGACGAATGTGAATGCGTAGATGAAGATCGTGCCGCCTTTTGGAAAATAGAGCTTGAGCACGAAATCGAGCACGCCGATCAGCACCGCCGCGAAGAACACCCCGCTGACCCGGCCCAGGCCGCCGACCGAGACGACGATCAGGAAGTAGACGAGATATCGCAGCGGATACTGCGGGTCGAGGCCGAGGATCTCGGCTCCCAGGCCGCCCCCGACGGCCGCAAGCCCGCTACCGAACGCGAACGTGATGGTGAAGAGCTTGCCCACGTCCACACCCAGCGATTGCGCCATGCGCCGGTTGTCGACAGCGGCGCGAATCTGGGCGCCGAACCGGGTCCGCTCGAAGCCGAGCCACAGTCCGAGCGCAAGCAGGGTGCCCGCGACGATCACCATTAGGCTGTAGGTCCGGTACGAGATGAAACCGAGGTCGGTCTGGCCGCGCAGCCAGTCGGGCAGCACCAGGGCTTGCGTCTCGGGCCCGACGCCGATCGTGATTGCGGCAATCATCACGAATACGAGGCCGATGGTGAACAGGACCTGGTCGAGCTCGGAAGCACGGTACAGGCGCGCGTAGAGGAGACGCTCGAGCACGACGGAGAACGCGGCGACCGCGACGAATCCGATCGCGAGCGCGGCGAAGAACGGCAAGCCCCATTGGCCCATGGTGTAGACGATGACGTATCCGCCCAGCATCGCAAATCCGCCATGGGCGAGATTGACGAAGCCCATCAGTCCCATCGTGACTGAAAGTCCGACCGAAACGATGAACAGCACCATGCCCGCTGCGACGCCACCGAGAGCGATACTGATCACATCCATTTGAAAGGGAAGCTCGCGGCAGAAAAAAGCCGCCGCCCGTCAGCGGACCGGGGCGGCGGCCTTCAAGTTACGGGATGAGTCGCCCGATGCAGCTACTTGCACTTGCCGGCGCCGAGCTCCTTGCACATGTCCTTGACTGCCGGAGTCGTGGCGAGATTCTTCTGATAAAGCTTCCCGTCTTTCTCGACGATCTCGCTCAGATACTCGTTCATCACGATGTCGCGGGTCTTGGGATCGATCATGATCGGACCGCGCGGGCTGTTGAACTTCCAGCCCTTCAGGGCCTCCATCGCCTTGTCAGGGTCGATCTTGCAGTTGAGCGTCTTGGCCACGTGCGCGATCGCGGCCATCCCATCGTAACCCTGGACGGCCATGAAGTCGGGCGTCGAGTCGGCGCCGTATTGCTTCTTCCACGCGGCCACCAGCCGCTTGTTTTCCGGAGTGTCGAGATCGGCATTGTAGTGATGCATGGTGACCAGTCCGATCGCGTCCTTGCCCATCGCCTGCAGCTTGTTGTCCTGCGTGATGTCGCCCGGACCGATCAGCTTGACTCCCGCAGCGCGCATGCCGAGCGCCCCGTAGGTCTTCACGACGGCAACCGCATGGTCACCGGCAGGAACGAAGACGAAGAACACGTCGGGCTTCTTGTCCTTCGCGCGCTGGAAGAACGGCGTGAAATCCGGCACCTTGCCGGGACCGCCCATCGGGATCGCATCGATCACCTTGCCGCCTGCGCCCTCGAACCCGGCCGTGAACGCCTCGAGCTCGTCCTTGCCCGGCGGGTAGTCGGTGTATCCCACGACCGCGGTCTTCGCGCCGAGCGTCTTCGCGGCGGCCTCGCCGAGGGTGTAACCGGATTGCCACATCGAGAAGGATACGCGCGCGATCATCGGCGACAGGTTCGTGATCCACGCCGTGCCGGCATTCATGATGATCATCGGCTTCTTGCCCGCGGTGGCGAGCGATGCGGTGGTGATCGCGTTCGGCGAGAAGACGAAACCGGTCAGCATATCGACCTTGTCCTGCGTGATCAATTCCTGCACCGCCGTCTTGGCATCGGCGCCTCCCGGGTTCTTGGAGTCGCGCTTGATGAGATCGATCTTGCACGACCCGAAAGCGTCCGGGTTGAGCTTCGTGAACATGTCCATGCCCTGGCTGATCTGCTGCCCGAATTCGGCGCCTCCTCCGGTGAAGGTCATCACGACGCCGACCTTGACCGTCTGCGCCTGCGCGAGCGCGGCAAATCCACCCAGTGCGACCGCGACCAGCAGCCGCGTCATTCCGTACTTCATGATTTTCTCCTCCTCGTGCGGCGGGGCTGCCGCTGAAGGCCTAATATGGCCAAAAGGCATTGTTGATGCAAGTTGTTGCCTGAGGTGGCCAGCAACGCGGCGTCGGACGAAACTCGGCGCAATGGAACGCGACTCACGCGCGTGCACCGTCTTGCAGACTCGCGGCACTGCACGGCAAAGCGTGATGTTGCGTTGCAGCATCACCGTGCTTTCCCATGGAAACTTGCCACGAAGTTGCGTCGGGAGTAGCGTGCGCCGTTCTTGGGCGAACCCGGCGCCAGTGATGCGCTGCGTGCGCCGCCCACGCAACTCAGGAGGAAACCATGCTTCAGGAGCGCATTCCTGATCTCGCCAAGTTCGTCGAGCCCGACCGGGTGCGGCGCGAGGTCTATTCCGATCCCACGATCTTCGCGCTGGAGATGCAGCGCATCCACGAGCGCGTGTGGATCTATTGCGGTCACGAAAGTCAGGTTCCCAGGCCAGGCGACTACTACACGGTGCAGATCGGCCGCCAACCGATGCTGATGGTGCGCGGCAAGGATGGTGTCGTGCACGTGCTCTACAACCGCTGCCCGCATCGCGGCAACATGATGTGCGGTGACCGACACGGCTCCACCGGCGAGTTCTTTCGCTGCTCGTACCATTCCTGGACGTTTCAGCACGACGGAACGCTGCGCACGATTCCCATGATGGAGTCGGGATACGACGGGACGCGCTGGTCGCGCGACAATCCCGACTGCAACATGAAGCACGCCGCGCGCGTCGAATCCTACCGCGGCTTCGTGTTCGCCAGCCTCGCGGAGAGCGGTCCGACCCTCACCGAGTTTCTCGGCGCGGCACGCGTCGCCTTCGACGACATGTGCGACCGCGCGCCCGAGGGCGAGGTCGAGATCGTACCGAACTGCTTTCGCGTGATCCAGCACTCCAACTGGAAAATCTTCCTCGAGAACCAGCTCGACGCACTGCATCCATCGGTCACCCATCAATCTACCGGACGCGCGGCACGCGACGTGGAGATTGCCATCGAGAAGCGCACCGGGCACGCGCCGCTTTCGTATCACATGCTGTCGGCGTTCGCCACGGTGACCATCGACAAGTGGGACATCTTCCAGACGCTCAACTACCCGCACGGTCACTGCATCCTGACCGGCTACATGGGTCTGCGCCCGACGGATCCCGATACGCTGGCCTACGAGAAGGTGATGCAAAAGGCCTACGGCAAGGCGCGAGCGGAGGAGATCCTCGGCGTCAACATCCACCACGTGCTCATCTATCCGGGGCTTTCGGTGCAGTCGCCGTTGCAGCAATTGCGTGCGGTGCGCCCGCTCGGTGTCGACAAGACGCTCACGGAGATCTGGCACTTCCGCCTGAAAGGGGCGCCCGAGCCGATCTACCGCCGCTCGCTGGCCTATTACAACCTGGTCAATTCTCCGGCGACCATGATCAACGCGGACGATCTCGAGAACTTCTGGAAGTGCCAGCAGGGGCTCGCGTCGGACGGGGGCGACTGGGTGAGCTTTCACCGCCACTATGGTCGTGATATCGCAAAGGACGGTTATGTCGAGACCGGACCGAACATGGGCACGTCGGAGGCGCCCATGCGCAACCAGATGAAGGCGTGGTCCGAGTACATGACCCAGGATTGAGGAACGGGATTCGATCGATGGCAACGAAACGCAAGCATGCCGCTCCTGAGCGAGCGGCCAAGAAGAAAGCCGCGGGAAGCGCCAAGTCGTTACGCAAGCTCAAGACGGCGCCTACTCGCGGGGCTGGCAGCCGCGATACCCAGCACGCGGTCGAGCAGTTCCTGTTCCGACAGGCGGAGCTGCTCGACACGAAACGCTGGCAGGACTACATCGACCTCTTCACCCCCGACGGGATCTATTGGATGCCACCCGAGCCCTCGCATACGACATGGGAAGGCATGCCGGCGATCTTCGCGGAAGACAGGAATCTGATGACGGTGCGCGTGAACCGGGTGCAGCACCCGGACGCGTGGTCCCAGCGCCCGCAATGGGGCACCAACCACGTCGTCGGAAACGTGATGATCGAGAGCGACGGGCCGAATGGAGACGTGGTGGTCCGGTCGCGGTTTCACATGCTGGAGATGCGCCGCGACGACGTCCGCCATTTTGCGGGCTCGTACGTCCACCATCTCAAGCGGACCAAGGACGGATACCGGATCAAATTGCAGCGCGTCGACATGACCAATGCCCAGGCTGCATACGACTACGTGCTGCAGGTGTGGGTCTAGCGCAGCGCGATCAGCTGAGAAACGGCAGCCAGGTGACGATGCCGGGAAACGCGATAATCAAGGCGACCAGGGCCATCGCGCACGCCATGAACGGCACTGCCGCCCGGCAGATCTCGACGAACGTGGTTCCGGGTGGCGCGACCCCCTGCATCACGAACAGAAGCAATCCGAACGGCGGCGTGGTAAAGCTGATTTCCATCGCGAGCAGCATGATCACGCCGAACCAGATCATCTTCATCTCGAGCGGTAACCCGAAGTCCAGCGTCGCGACGATCGGGAAGAAGATCGGGACCGTGAGAAGCATCATCGCGAGCTGATCCATGAACATCCCGAGGATCAGCAAGATACCGAACATCAAAAGCAGCATGACGACTGGTGTAACGTCGAACCCCGTCACCCAGTTGATGAGCCCTGCGCTGCCGCCAGAGAACGCGAGAATCTGGCTGAAGGTCTGCGATCCGAAGAGAATCAGCAGCGCCATGACCGTCACCCGCGTCGCACCTTCAAGTGATCTCCACATTGCGCGCCAGCTGAAGCAGCGGTAGACCAACGCGAGGAGCACCACGCCGAGTCCGCCGAAGGCTGCCGACTCGGAGGGGGTGGCGACCCCGCCCATGATCAGCACGATGACCATCCCGACGACCGACACCATCGGCAGTACATCGAGCGCGAAAAGGCGCAACTTCGCGCGCGTCGGGATCGACTCGATTTCGTAGACCGGCGCCGCGTCGGGATCGATCCGCGCACGCACATAGATGAGAACTGTATACATTGCCGCCAGGATCAGGCCGGGCGTGATGCCCGCAACGAGCAACCGGCCGATATCGATTTTGGCGAGCGTTCCGAGCAGTACGGCGAGCGCCGATGGCGGAATCAGCATCGCAAGGCCGCCTGTCCCGAGAATCGGGCCGATCGACATGCTCTTCTTGTACTTGCGCCGCGACATCTCGGGCACCATCAGCGTGCCGAGAAGCGCGGTCGAGCCCATCGATGACCCGGAGAGCGTGGCAAACGCCGTGCCACCGGCCACTGTCACGAAGGAGAGCCGCGCCGGTATCTTGCCCATGAGCTTGTCGACCGCGTTGAACATGCGCGTGGCGAGGCCGGTATGGAAGAAAAGCTCGCCCATGAGCAGGAACATAGGAATCGGGACGATCGCGAAATTCGCCATCGACTCGAATGCGTTGCCCGCGAGCGTGCCGATGCCATTCACGACACGTAGCGAAAAAGGGCCGCCGCCACCGAAGTAGTGCACGGCGGCGACGACGTTCACGCCCAGGAAGGCGATGCCCACGGGCATCCCGAACGCCATCAGCAGCAGGATGGCCCCCAGGAGCGATGCTAGCGCCCAGTACCACTCCATGATCCGGCGGTGCGGGCTGCGTCTCGCCCGCTAGCCTTCTCCTGCGAGCCCGGCCTTGCCGGTGTGAAGCAGCTCGCGTCCGAAGACGTAGCGCAGAAACTCGATCCCCATCAAGCCGAAGCCGATCGGCATCGAGACGGTGACGATCCAGCGCTTGAGATCGAGTTGCGCGCGGAGCTCATCGTACCGGTTTGCAGTGAAGTCATCGATCGTGAGGACGCCCGTGTACCAGGCAAGCGCCAGGCAGGTGAGCGCGGAGAGGGCCGCCACAGATCGCGAAAGAACCACGCGTACCCTGTCCGGCACTGCAGCGGTGAGGAGCTCGATGTGGATGTGGCCGCGCGTGCGCACCAGCCATGGCCCGCCCAGCATGAGCACATAAACGAATCCGTACTCGATGAACGGAAATGTATAGGGGTTATAGCGCCAGCCGACTGCACGGAACGCCGCGAAGTAGACGATGCCGAGCATCATCATGGCGATATAGACCGACGCCGCGGCCATCATGAGCCACAGCAGGCCCTCGTACCATCGACCCAGGGTCCTCAGCATTTGGTCGCGCCCGACAAACAGTGGCGCCCGGGGAAGTGCCCCGGGCGGATATCGGGCTCGCGTGCGCCTTCCTTACTGCTCGATGAACAGCTGGCGCAGTTTTGCGACGTCCGCGGGGTCGCGCTTCGCTTCCTTGATCCGCTGCGTCATCCGGTCGTAGGCCGAGTTCACCGCCAGATCGAGGTAGCCTTTGGCGTTGGGCACGGTCACGAAAGTCATGCCTCCCTTGGCCAGCGCGGCGCGCTCTTCACGTGCCAGTTCCTCGAGCTTCGCGCGGGCGGCGTTCTCGTGTGCGATCACGATGTCCTGAAGCCGCTTCTGCGCCTCGGGGCTGAGCGACTTCCACTTGTCGAGATTCATGATCCACCCGATGTCGGTCTGGTAGAACTCGGGCTCCAGACCATAGTGCAGGAATTTGTCCCACTTGTAGTCCATGAGTCCGATCGTCGCCCACGCGGTCGCATTCACCACGCCCTTTTCGAGCGCGGAATACACCTCGTTCGACCCCATCGGATGGGTGCTCGCGTTGAGCGCCTTCAGGAACGCGCCATAGATCGGATTGTCGCGCATCTTGACGCCATTGAGATCGGGCAGACCCTGCGCGGTGAACTTGGGCGCGTCCTTGAGATAGATCCGGAACCGGCCCCCCGATGCGGTCCAGCCGAGGTATTTGAGGTTGAAGAGCTTCTGGTGCAGCTCGTCGATCATTTTGATGCCACCATTCGCCCGGACTTTCGCCGGCGAAGAGTTCGAAGTCGAGATCGCCTCGTTTTCAGGAATCGCGCGTGCGTAGAAGGCAGCCGGCGTGCAGACAAGATCGACAACGCCCTTGGATGCCGCGGTGGGCTGCTCGAACATCTTGATCGAGTTGAAGGGCTTGACGTCGATCTTGACTATCCCTTTGGCGTCCGTGTTGATCTTGTCCACGAGCTCCTTGCAGAGCTTGGTGTAGATCAGCTGGTCGGGAAAAGGATAGACGAGCGTCAGCGTCGTCTCGGCATACGCGGCACGCGCCGCCAATGCAACTACAGCTGCTGCCGCCAGCAGCATCACGCGGTGGCAATTCATGGTCGTCCTCCTCCGAACGGGCGGGTTTGAATTATCACTTAGGGGCAAGATCATAATCCCACAAGACCGGGACCCTGACAACGAAACCGGCGGGACGGCCCGTGCCACTACCAGAGCTTGAAGAGCATCCGGGTGGCAAGGACGTAGAAAAGCAGGGCGACGACCTGACGCAGGCGCCGGGCCGGAACGCGGTGTGCAACGCCCGCCCCCAGTGGCGCCGTCAGCACACTCGCCAGGACGATTCCGGCGAGGGCGGGCAGGTAGACGAAACCGAGCGAGTAGGGCGGCAGCCCCGGAGCGTTCCAGCCGCTCAGCACGTAACCGGCCGTTCCCGACAGCGCGATCGGAAAACCGATCGCCGCCGCAGTACCGATAGCGTGCAGGATCGGTACGTTGCAGAACACCATCAGGGGAATCGACATGACAGCGCCGCCGATGGCGACTAGCGCGGACAGGCCGCTGATGGCCATCCCTGCGATGAACATGCCGAACGTCCCGGGCAGTTGCCGCGATGGCTTGGGCTTGAACTCCACCAGCAGCATCGTCGCCGCGTAGTAAACGAGCCCCGTGAACACGAGCGCGAACCACCGCGTCGAAAGCGTCCCGGCAATCAGGCCACCGACCAGCCCACCGAGCAGTATGCCCGGCGTGATGCGACGGAAAACTTCCCAGCGCACCGCGCCACGCCCGGCATGTGCGCGCAGGCTCGAAAGCGACGTGAAAAGCACGGCGGCCATTGCGGTACCAACCGCAAGATGCAGGATGTGTTCGCTCGGCAGGTTCTGCGCCTCGAACAGCATGATGACGAGCGGCACGGTGAGGGCGCCGCCACCGATGCCGAGCATTCCCGCGAAGAAGCCCATGACGGCGCCAATCGCCAGGTACCCGATGAGCCATTCCATGATCGACGCGGTCCGTTAAAAGAGCCGTCAGACTCGCGCGCGCCTAGTAACTCAGATAGGTGCAGCGATTGCAGGGGTCCGGTGCGCCGGTCCGGCTGATCAGCGACTCGCGCAGGCCGCGCAAACGCGGCTGATTGTAGATATCGAGCGCATTCCGGGTATTGACATTGCCCTTGGGATACTTCGCCTCGCCATCCATGCAGCACATGGCGACTTCACCAGTGGAGATGATCGAGAGATCGAACCAGCGGTGGCATGGGGCATCCGGTACGCGTGAATCGACCAGCGCGTTCGGCACGTCGCCGATCCAGTCATTGCGGGGGATGATCTGGGGAAGGAATTTCGGAAAGGACGTGGCACACCACTGCAGCCACCGGACGTCGTCGGCGCGCGTTCCGGAAACGCGGGTCAGGCGCACCGAAAACGGAATTTCCCCTGCCACTGCGCGCAGGTGCAGACCGGTCAACCGTTCTAGCGTGCGCGCGAGCGGGAGCTTCATCACCTCTTCGTACTCGAGCTCGTCGCAGGAATTCAGCGACACGTTGACGTAGGCGATATTGCTGCAGCGGGAGAGTTGCACCGCCTTCTTGTCGGTAAGCGCAGCTCCGTTCGTGATCAAGCTGACTTGCGCGCCGGGAAGCTTCGTGCCGACAAGCTCGATGATGTCGAAAAGACGGTGTTCCAGAAAGGGGTCCGATAGCTTGTAGGGCGCAAACAGGAACGGCAGATCTGGCGGCACGTCCGTGAGGTCATTGACCACCTTTTCGATCAGCGTGTCCGACATCCGGTTCCCTTTGCGGGCCACGGTAGGGTAGGGACAGAAATTGCATGCCGCGTTGCAGGCGGTGACCGTCTCGAGATGGACGAGGATCGGGTAGTCGAGATAGCCGGCGAGCTGCAGTTGATGCGCCTTGCCGCGCATGTTCGCCGCGAGGTCGGAGAACTCATAAAAGGACCGACGGACGGATTCCTCGGCGACCGCATTGGCGGAGAGAATCCCACGCAGAAAGTTGACAAGCATGCCGCTCAGCTGCCAGTAGTCGCCGAAACGCGAGTGTAGGGCTCTGCCGCTTGCGATGCCATATGCGCCTTCGCGCCAGGCTCACTCCGTCACGCGGTCCGTTAAAAGAGCCGTCAACCGCCCAACCGACGCACGTCCAAAAGGAAGTTCGCCAGCTCGACAAAGCCTGCTCCGCTCGCGGCGCGGGTCACGTAGGCCGGCAGGTGCTCGAGGCGAACCGCGAAGGCGCGCACGTTCGCCACCCCGACCGCCGTCGGAAAGAACGCGAACATCTGTGCGTCGTTCGGTGAATCCCCGATGAAGACAAGGCGCTCACGCTCGGTGCTGATATCGATGTCGATGTCGAAGCGCTCCTTGAGCAAGATCCGGGTCGTGGCGAGCTTGTCGTATTCGCCGAACCAGCCGTTGACGTGAATCGAGCTCACCCGTGCGGTCATTCCCGCGGCGCGCATGATTCCGACGATGCGATCGACGTCCAAGTCGGAGAGCCGCGAAACATCTTCGCAGTAGTCGATCGCGAGATCGGCCTCGCGATAGTGCTGATCGGAGGCGATCGCTGCACCCGGCACGGTTGCGAGGATCGTGTCACGCACCGCCTGCAGCCGGGAGCGATTCGCCGCGCGGGTCTGCGCGTCGTCCCGATATCGCGTGAGAAGTTTTCGGACCTTGCGGTCGTAGCAGAAGTAGAACGCCCCGTTCTCTCCGACCACCGCATCCACCGGCCACATCCGCGCAATGTGGTCACACCAGCCGGCCGGCCGGCCGGTTATCGGGATCGCCAGGAGTCCCGCGCCTCGCAGCCGGCCAAGTGCGGCATACGCCTCCGGCGTGAGCTGTCCATCCGTAGTGAGCGTGTCATCGATGTCGCAAAGCACGCCGCTAATTGCACTTGCGACGTTGCGCGGCATCTCGACGAGTGGCTTCATGCCTGCCTCCGGTACCAGGCAAACCTCGCCGGAACACGCATGCAAACAGGAATCGCGCGCTTCTTCGTCATTGGCGCGTGGAGCGGCGATTGAGTGTAAGCCAGTCTGCGAGCGCGCCACGCTGCGCTGTGCTCATGCCAAGTCCACATTTCGTGCGCCGCCAAAGTATGTCCTCGGCCTCCATCGCCCATTCGCGCTCGACGAGATAGCGAACTTCGCGCTCGTAGAGCCCGCCTCCGAAATTTCGGCCGAGGTCGGCCTCGGAGGTGGCGCCGCCGAGGATCTCGGCCGCGCACGCACCGTGCCGGCGCAGCAGGCGGGTCAGCCATTGTGCAGGCAGGGCAGGGTAGCGTCGTCGATAAGTCTCGACGAGCATCGCGAATCCCGAACCACCCAGGTCGCCTCCCGGCAGGGGCTCGCCGGCCGTCCATGTGCGCCGCCGTCCAAACCAGCGATCGAACTTCTGCAGGACTGCCTCGGCGAGGGTGCGGTAGGTCGTGATCTTGCCGCCGAATACCGACACGAGCGGCGGTCCGCTGGCGTCGAGATGCAGTACGTAATCGCGGGTCACCGACGAGGCGTTGCCGCGTCCGTCGTCGAAGAGCGGCCGGACGCCGCTCCAGGCCCAGACAACCTGCTCGCGAGTCACCGGCGTCGCCGTGTACCGGCTGGCTGCATCACACAGATACGCGATCTCCGCCGACGAGCACGCCGGTACACGGTCCGGGTCCTTCATCGGGACTTCGGTCGTGCCGATCGCCGTGTACGCCTCCTCGTAGGGAAGCAGGAACACGACGCGCCGGTCCGGATTCTGGAGGATGTAGGCGTGATCGCCCGTGTAAAGGCGTGGCACCACGATATGGCTCCCCTTGACCAACCTCACGCGGTAACGGGACGGTGTGCGCAGGGGCCCGTCCAGCACTTGCTTCACCCATGGGCCGGCGGCATTCACGACTGCGCGAGCTTCCACGTTGTGCACGACTCCTGTCCGGGTGTCGCGAAGATCGAGACGCCATACCCCGCCCGCGCGTGTTCCCGCGATACAGCGCGTACGCGAAAGTATGACTGCCCCCTTTTCCGCAGCCGACCGCGCATTCAACACGACCAGGCGTGCATCGTCCACCCAGGCGTCGAAATAGGCGAACCCCTTCTCGAATTCGGGCTTTAGCACGCCGCCGAAGACGCCGGCGGCGAGCGAGATCGAGCGCGATTTCGGCAGACTCGATCGGCGTCCACTCAGTGCGAGGCGGGCTCTCCCGAGATGATCGTAGAGAAAGAGCCCGAGTCGGATCATCCAGCGCGGGCGCAGATGTTCCTCGTGCGGCAGCACGAATTCAAGCGGCCAGACGATGTGCGGAGCGATATCGAGCAGTGCTTCGCGCTCGGCGAGCGCTTCGGTGACCAGTCCGAACTCGAAGTGCTCGAGGTAGCGCAGTCCGCCATGGACGAGCTTGCTGCTCGCCGAGGACGTCGCCCATCCCAGGTCATTTTGCTCGCAAAGCAGCGTCGACAGGCCGCGACCGGCGGCGTCGCGTGCGACACCCGCGCCGTTGATTCCCCCGCCGATGACGACGAGGTCGTAGCGCTCCATGGGTGACCTTCTAGGCCGACGCGCCCGAGTGCGGGCTGGGTACCGCGCGCGAAACCCGGAAAACCGTCAGCTTCGCCGACCGCGCAGCTTCCGGATCGCGGCAAGCTGGGAAGCGAGCATCGCGAGCTCGCCTTCGACGGTGGCGATCTCTTGACGATTCGTGGCGTTACGTCGCGCCTCCTCGGCGCGCTGCTGCGCTTCGAGGGCCTTGGCCTCGTCCAGATCGTTACCGCGAATCGCGGTGTCGGCGAGAACCGTCACGAGCCCCGGCTGGACCTCGAGAATGCCGCCCGCTACGAACACCAGCTCCTCGTCGGCCCGACCCGGTTGCTTGATCCGCACCGCACCCGGCTTGATGCGCGTCATGAGGGGCGTATGCCGGGGATAGATGCCGAGTTCCCCCGCCTCACCCGGAAGCACGACGAACTCCGCCTCGCCGGAGAAGATTGCCTCCTCCGCGCTGACCACGTCGACCTGGATCGTGTTTGCCATGGCGGGATCCTTATTGCAGCGTCTTCGCCTTCTCCGCCGCCTCCTCGATGCCCCCCACCATGTAGAAGGCCTGCTCGGGAAGGCTGTCGTACTCGCCGTCGACGATCGCCTTGAAACCCTTGATCGTGTCCTTGAGCGAGACGTACTTGCCCTTCTGTCCGGTGAAGTTCTCCGCCACCGAGAACGGCTGCGAGAGGAAGCGCTGGATCTTGCGGGCACGCGCCACCGCGAGCTTGTCCTCGGGCGAGAGTTCATCCATGCCCAAAATCGCGATGATGTCGCGCAGCTCCTTGTAGCGCTGCAGCGTCACCTGCACCGACCGGGCAACGCTGTAGTGCTCTTCGCCGACCACCAGCGGATCGAGCTGCCGGCTCGTCGAGTCGAGCGGATCGACGGCAGGATAGATGCCGAGCGATGCGATGTCGCGCGAGAGCACGACCGTTGCATCGAGATGGCCGAAAGTCGTGGCGGGCGACGGGTCGGTCAGGTCATCAGCGGGGACGTATACGGCCTGGATCGAGGTGATCGAGCCGGTTTTCGTCGAGGTGATGCGCTCCTGGAGCCGCCCCATCTCCTCGGCGAGCGTCGGCTGGTAACCGACCGCCGAGGGCATCCGGCCGAGCAGCGCGCTCACTTCCGTTCCGGCAAGCGTGAAGCGGTAGATGTTGTCGATGAACAGCAGCACGTCGCGGCCCTCGTCGCGAAAGCGCTCGGCCATCGCGAGGCCCGTCAGGGCGACCCGCAAGCGGTTACCCGGCGGCTCGTTCATCTGGCCGAACACCATGCCCACCTTGTCGAGAACGTTCGAGTCCTTCATCTCGTGATAGAAATCGTTGCCCTCGCGCGTGCGCTCGCCCACACCCGCGAATACCGACAGGCCCGAGTGCGCCTTGGCGATGTTGTTGATCAGCTCCATCATGTTCACGGTCTTGCCGACGCCGGCGCCGCCGAACAGTCCGACCTTGCCGCCCTTCGAGAACGGGCAGATGAGGTCGATCACCTTGATTCCCGTTTCGAGCAGCTCGATGGACGACGACAGTTCCGAGAACTGCGGCGCCTTCTGGTGAATCGATCGTCTTTCGTCCGTTTCGATCGGACCTGCATCGTCGATCGGACGTCCCAGCACATCCATGATTCGACCAAGCGTGCCGACCCCCGTCGGAACGGTAATCGGTGCGCCAGTGCCGGCCACCTTCATACCGCGGCGCAGTCCGTCGGAGGAACCCAGCGCGATGCAGCGTACGACGCCGTCGCCGAGCTGCTGCTCCACTTCGAACGTCAGCCCGCTCTCGGCAAACGACGTGCCCGTATCCGCGAGAACCAGTGCATCGTAGATGTTCGGCATAGCCTCGCGGGGGAACTCGACGTCGATCACCGCGCCGATACACTGAACGATCGTGCCTTGTGCTTGTGCTTGTGCCATGTTCTATCCTAGCTCGTGATATTGCTTGATCGGAGTTCCGGTCAGACGGCGGCTGCGCCGCCCACGATCTCGGCAAGCTCCTTCGTGATACCCGCCTGGCGGCTCTTGTTGTAGATGAGCGTGAGCTCGTCGATCACGCTCGCGGCGTTGTCCGAGGCGGCCTTCATCGCGACCATCCGGGCGGACTGCTCGGACGCGAGATTCTCGGCGACCGCCTGATAGATGATCGCTTCGATGTAACGCGTGACGGCGTGTTCGAGCACTTCCTTCGCGTCGGGTTCGTAGATGTAATCCCACGACCCTTCCGGTGCGCCCAGCCGCTCGCCTGACAGCGGCAGCAGCTGCTCCATCACCGGTTCCTGCTTCATGGTGTTGACGAACCGCGTGTAGAAGAGCATCACGCGATCGAAGCGATCGGCGAGGTAGCCGTCCAGTATCAGCTTGACCGCGCCGATCAGCCTGTCGAGCTGGGGCGCATCGCCCATTCCGGTGACTTGCGACACGACATTGGCGCCGATCCGCTGCATGAAGCCCAGACCTTTATTGCCGATGGTGCACGACTCGATGCGCTCCCCTTCGGCTTCCCACGCCTTGTACTTGCCGAGCACGAGCCGCAGGACGTTCGTGTTGAGGCCTCCGCACAGCCCCTTGTCCGTGGTGATGACGATGATGCCGATACCCTTCACCGAATCGCGCTCGACGAGAAACGGATGCTTGTATTCCGGGTTCGCATGCGAGATGTTCGCAGCGACGTTGCGGATCTTCTCCGCGTACGGTCGCGTGGCGCGCATGCGTTCCTGCGCCTTCCTCATCTTCGAGGCAGCGACCATCTCCATCGCCTTGGTGATCTTGCGCGTGTTTTGCACGCTCTTGATCTTGTTTCGTATTTCGCGTGTGCCGGGCATCGTGTCTGATTCTTTCTGCGCCGCTCGATCGACGCGGCTGCCGAACGACGTGCGTCAACGTGCGTGATTCAATACGTGCCGTTCTTCTTCCAGTCCTTCGCGGCTTCGTGCAGAGTCTCCTCGTCTTCCTTGGAGAGATCCTTCGTCGACTCGATGCGATCGCACACCGCAGAGTACTTGTCCTTCAGGTAGTCGCGCATGGAGCGTTCCGCGGCGAGCGCCTTCTTGACGTCCACGTCGTCGAAGTAGCCGTTGGTCACCGCGAAGAGCGTCAACGCCATCTCCCACACCTGCTGCGGCTGGTACTGCGCCTGCTTCATCAGCTCGGTGACCATACGACCACGCTCGAGCTGCTTGCGAGTGGCCTCGTCCAGATCGGACGCAAACTGCGCAAACGCCGCGAGCTCGCGGTACTGGGCAAGCGCCAGACGCACGCCCCCGCCGAGCTTCTTGATCACCTTGGTCTGCGCTGCGCCACCGACCCGTGAGACCGACACGCCCGCGTTGATCGCCGGGCGGATACCCGCGTTGAAGAGGTCGGTCTCGAGAAAGATCTGGCCGTCGGTGATCGAGATGACGTTCGTCGGCACGAATGCCGTCACGTCGCCGGCCTGGGTCTCGATCACGGGCAGCGCGGTGAGGGAGCCGGTCTTTCCCTTGACCTTTCCGTCGGTCAGCTTCTCGACGTATTCCTCGTTAACCCGTGCGGCCCGTTCCAGCAGCCGGCTGTGCAGGTAGAACACGTCGCCGGGATAAGCCTCGCGCCCCGGCGGCCGCCGCAGCAGCAGCGAAATCTGCCGGTACGCCCATGCCTGCTTGGTGAGGTCGTCGTAGATGATGAGCGCATCCTGTCCGCGATCACGGAAGTACTCGCCCATCGTGCACCCGGAGTAGGGCGCGATGTATTGCATCGCGGCCGACTCCGACGCGGTTGCGGCGACGACGGTCGTAAATTCCATCGCCCCGTGCTCTTCGAGCTTGCGCACCACGTTGGCGATGGTCGACGCCTTCTGGCCGATCGCGACGTAGATGCAGAATAGATCCTTGCCCTTCTGGTTGATGATGGTGTCCACTGCCACGGCAGTCTTGCCGGTCTGGCGGTCGCCGATGATGAGCTCGCGCTGACCACGGCCGATCGGCACCATCGAGTCGATCGATTTCAAGCCGGTCTGCACCGGCTGACCCACCGATCGACGGGTGATCACGCCTGGTGCCACTTTCTCGATGACGTCGGTCTCCTTTGCATTGATCGGACCCTTGCCGTCGATCGGCTGGCCGAGCGAGTTCACCACCCGGCCGATCAGCTCCGGGCCAACGGGCACTTCGAGAATCCGGCCAGTGCACTTCACCGTGTCGCCCTCGGTGAGGTGCTCGTACGCGCCGAGAATCACCGCGCCGACCGAGTCACGCTCGAGGTTGAGCGCGAGGCCGAAGGTGTTGCCCGGGAACTCGAGCATCTCGCCCTGCATCACGTCCGACAGGCCGTGGATCCGGCAGATGCCGTCGGTCACGGTCACCACCGTGCCCTGGGTGCGGATGTCGGCCGAAAGCGCGAGGCTCTGGATCCTGCTCTTGATCAGGTCGCTGATTTCAGCGGGGGAGAGTTGTTGCATGGTGGCTCCTTGAATTCAAACCTTCAGCAGCGCGGTGGACATCGCGGCGAGCTTGCCGCGCACCGAGCCGTCGATGACCTCGTCGCCGACCGCGATCCGGACGCCGCCGATCAGCTCCTTTTCCACGTTCACGCGCGGCTGCACCTTGCGCTTGAAGCGGCGCTCCAGATCCGACACGAGGGCCGCGACCTGGGTTTCCGTCAGGGGAAACGCACTGGCGATCTCGGCCTCTACCACCCCCTCGCGCTCGCGACGCAACCCGTCATAGAGCGCGAGGATCTCGGGCACGGCCGAGATGCGCCGGTTTGCCACGATGAGATGAATGAAATTCTTGGCCTCGGCCGACACCTCGTCACCCATCACGGACACAAGCAGATCGGTGAGTTGCGAAGGGCGGACGTTGGGGTTGCCCGCGCACGCCTGCACGTCCTTGTTCTCGACTGCGGCGTTCAGCCGCACGAGCAGCGTCGTCCATGCGTCGAATCGCCCGTCGGATTCGGCGAGCCGGAACACCGCCTCGGCGTACGGACGCGCGATCGTGACGATCTCGGCCATCGGGTCTCAGAGCTCCCGCTTCAGCTGGGTGAGCAGTTCGGCATGCGCCTGCGCATCGATTTCGCGACGCAGGATCTTCTCGGCGCCGGCGACCGCCAGCGCTGCCACCTGCTCGCGGAGTTGCTCCTTCGCGTTCGTGGCCTGCTGTTCCGTTTCGGCCTTCGCCCCGGCAATCAGACGCTCGCCCTCGGCGCGTGCGGCCTGCCTGGCATCGTCAACGATCTGGGTTGCGCGCTTCTCGGCCCGGCTGATGATCTCCTGGGCCTTTTCCCGGGCATCGGCCAGCTCCGCTTCGGAACGCTTCCCCGCCTCCGCGAGCTCGTTACGACCCCGTTCGGCAGCAGCGAGCCCCTCGGCCACGTCCTTTTGCCGGCGCTCTATTGCACGCAGCAAGGGTGGCCAGACGAACTTGGCCGTGAACCAGACAAACACTCCGAATGCCACTGCCTGGGCGAGCAATGTGAGATTGATGTTCATGCCTTCCCCCTACGGCACCATGTGGCGGTGACCGCTCATCCCTGCTGGATGACGGCGAGCAGCGGATTACCGAAAGCGAAGAGCATCGCGAGACCCACGCCGATGATGAACGACGCATCGATCAGGCCGAGCAGCAGGAAGACCTTGACCTGCAGGGCCGGCATCAGTTCGGGCTGGCGTGCGGCGCCCTCCAAGAAGCGGCTCGCCATGATGCCGATGCCGATGCAGGCGCCGGCGGCGCCGAGGCCGATCATGAGGCCGATCCCGACCCCGGTGTAGGCCTGGATCATCGCCAGAAGCTGAAGTTTCTCCATTGCGCGTTCCTTTCGCGTTCGTCGCGGTTTTCAGGGATGAATCGAATTCTCGTCAGTGGCCTTCGTGGGCCATCGCCAGGTAGACGACGGTGAGCATCATGAAGATGTACGCCTGCAGGACCACTATGAGGATGTGAAAGATCGCCCACCCGACATGCAGGATCGATCCGAAAAAGGCTCCGGCAACTCCGGTCGCAGCCCACAGGCCGAGCAGCATGAAGATGATCTCGCCCGCGTACATGTTTCCGAACAGCCGCAGGGAGTGGGACAGGGGCTTCGAGAAATACTCGACTATGTTGAGCAACAGATTCGCCGGCCACAGCAGCGGGTTCGACCCGAACGGCGCGCAAAACAGCTCGTGGATCCAGCCACCAAGACCCTTTACCTTGATGCTGTAGAAGATCATCAGCCCCCAGACCGAAATCGCCAGCGCAAAGGTGGTGTTGACGTCGGCGGTCGGGACGAGCCGAAAGTGATGCGCGAAGGCGTGCGTACCCAGGGCCATGATGTCGATGGGCAGAAAGTCCATCGCGTTCAGGAGCAGCACCCATACGAACACGGTCAGGGCGAGCGGCGCGATCAGGACGTGCCGATCGCCGTGGAAGATCTCCTTCACCTGGCCGTCGACGAAGTCGAACGCGAGCTCGACGAGCGCCTGGCGGCGGGTCGGGACGCCGGCAGTCGCGCCGCGGGCGAACCACCAGAGAAATCCAATGCCGACCACGCCCAGCAGAAGCGACGTCACGAACGTATCCACGTGCAGCACCCAGAAGCCGCCGTCGCCAAGCGGTTTCGCGAAGTGCGTCAGGTGACCGGTAATGTAGGACGTGGGATTTAAGGCTTCGGACGCCATCAATGTCGCCTATTTGCTCTTTATGCGTTCTTTACTCGTGCTTCGATTCGCGCACCAAAATCGCACTTCCGAGGATCCCCAGCGAGATGACGAAGGATCCGATGAAACCGACTACCACCACGTCCTTGTAGGACGAAAACACCAGCCACAACAGCAGCACGATGAGCGCGACCTTCACGGCTTCGGCGCGTAGCAATGCGAGCAACGCACCGCCGGGACTTGCACTCACGCGCGCGCCGTACGACGCTACCATCATGGACAACGCAGCAGCCGCGCTTACCACCGCTCCGCCCAGCAGCACGGAGATCGCGCCATGTCGTCCGCCCAGCAGCCCCCCGAGCAACGCCATCAGGACGGTCGCCGCGACTTGCCAGCGAATTACGATGCGATAGGGCCTGAGCTGCACGTCGTCCCACACTTGCGGGTGACTCGGCAACACGCCCCGCGCAATCCCGGCGCTCGTCCGCCACTTCGGGGTAAACATTCCGCCGCCGTGCGGTGCGAACTCCGATTGCTGGAAAGTCGCGCATGCGCCCGCGAAGTCGGGCGCCGCGCCCGCTTCCGCGCGCGGTGCTAGGTCCTCCTCCGCCACCTGCAGTAAAACCTCTGGATTGTAAATGGGTCTGCCGCGGTGCGTCAAACCGGAACTGACATGTTCAGGAGGATTCGTCCGCCGCGACCCGAACCTCCATCCGACCCACACCCGCGACTTCGGCCACCATCACGTCGCCGGGCTGCACTGGGCCGACGCCGGCCGGGGTGCCGGTCATGATCACATCACCGGGGCAGAGCGTGTAGTAGCTCGATGCGAACTCGATCAGCCGTTCGCAATCGTAGTCGAGCAACCGGGTACTTGCCTGCTGCCGAATCTCGCCGTTTACGGTCAGCGAAAGCTCGAGATCGTTCGGATTCGCGATCTCGTCGGCGGTGACGAGCCATGGTCCGAGCACGCTGTAAGTATCGACGGACTTGCGAAAACTGGGCAATTCCGGTCCGCGGACCGTCATGTCCAGCCCGATCGCATAACCGCAGACGTGTTCGAGCGCGCGCGCACGCGAAATGTGCGTGCCTCCCTTGCCGATCACGATTGCGAGCTCGACCTCATGGTCGTTGCGACGATCGGGAAAGCGCAAACGAACCGGTTCGCCCGGCCCGATGAGCGAGCTCGTGGCCTTGAGGAAAAGGCCCCAGTCGCCGATGGTCTTGATCTCCCGGCCGTGAGAAATGCCCGGGTCCTGTCGTGCTTCGTCGATGTGCGCCACGTAATTGATCGGTGCGCCGATGATTTTGGAGGGGTTGGCCACCGGCGCGCGAAGTCGCACTGCTGCGAGGGGCAGGCGGGGCGGGGCGGCCAGCGTGCGGGCCCGGGCAAGCACTTGCTCGAAATGGATGATCAGCGGGTCGCCGCCAGGAAGTGGCCAGCGCATCATCGGAATGACGTCGAGGGCTTCGC
The DNA here is from genome assembly GCA_049691875.1 of Burkholderiales bacterium. Lineage (GTDB taxonomy): Bacteria > Pseudomonadota > Gammaproteobacteria > Burkholderiales > SG8-39 > JAABRB01. Next base: position 28,773 of record JBAVOG010000266.1, read on the forward strand.
TGATGTCCAGCACGTGGTCGCCTTCGACAATTCCAAGCCGGTCATTGTCAAAGCGGCAGATCTTCATGTGCAAGACTCCCGTCAACTGGCATGGCGCGGATTGTGCCTCGAAGGCAACCGTCGCGTCGGGTCCAGGGTTGCGCCCGATCGAATTCGGGCAGCGATAATGCGCGGGAACGTTCTAACGCGGGGAAGCGTCTTGGCGGAAAATCTCATTCTGTTCGTGGGCGATGCGCTGGCGAAGTACGGATTTCCGGCCGGGCACCCGCTGGGCGTCGATCGCCAGGCCGCCTTCTGGTCCGCCGCGCAACAGCAGAATCTGCACCGTCGAGTCATCGTGAGTGATCCGCGTCCAGCCACGCGATCGGAGCTCCAGCGATTTCACACCGCCCAGCACATCGATTGGGTGGAATCGAGATCTCGTGCCGGCGAAGGGTATCTCGACTCGGGCGACACCCCGGCTTTCCCGGGCGTCTTCGATGCCGGAGCGGTGGTGGCCGGAACCGCCCTCGAGGGCCTTGATCGAATCATGGCGGGACAGGCTGTAAAGACCTTTCAACCCATCGGCGGCCTGCACCATGCTCGCCGCGGTCAGTCCGCCGGGTTCTGCGTGTTCAACGATCTCGGTGTGGTGATCGACACACTGCGGTCGAAATTCGACGTGGAGCGAATCGCGTATGTGGACATCGATGTGCATCACGGGGACGGCATCTATTACTCCTATGAGGCGGATCCAGGCTTGTGCATCGTGGACATTCACGAGAGTGGGTACTTCCTTTACCCCGGAACCGGCCATGCGGACGAGTGCGGTCGGGGCGCAGCCGCGGGGACCAAGCTCAATCTCCCGCTGAATCCGGGCGCAAGTGACCGCGATTTCCTTGCGGCGTGGGAGCGCGGACTCGCGCACCTCCGGGCGCAAGCGCCGCAATTTATCCTCCTGCAATGCGGGGCGGACAGTCTCGCGGGCGATCCGCTTGCCGATTTGCGACTCACCCCGGCGGCGCACGGTCGAGTGGCACGGGATCTGGCCCGCTTGGCAAATGAATCCGCGGGCGGGCGGATGATGGTATTCGGCGGAGGCGGCTATGACCTGGGTAACCTCGCCGCCGGGTGGACGCGGGTACTCGTCGAGGTGCTCGAAGTCGGCTGAAAGCCCTCAGCGATGCTCTGCGACCGCCCGGCCGGGCGAAAAAATGTTGCGCAACATTTCGCCCTGGCCTAGAAGCGGAACGAGTAGCCACCGTACAGGGTCGCCTGCCAGCGGTCGGCGTACAAGGCCCCTTCCACGGGCGCCCCTCCGAAACGCAACCCTCGCGCGCCCACAACGATCGCGCTCGACCGGGTGACCTGGTAATGCGTATCGAGGCCGAATCCGATGTTCGCGGCGCTACCGGATGCGTAGATCGGTCGCGCGCTGCCCAGTTCCGCGAGCCCCGGCGCGACTTGCAAGGTCCGGCCGCTCTGCCACTCCGCCCCGACGTAGGCGAGCAAGCGGAACCCCTGGTTGGAGATGATAGGGCGACTGAAATTCAGGTGTAGGCTTTCCCCTTGGGTGTTGCCCGTGGGATCGAATCGGAAACTTGCGCTCAGCGTTCCGGCCGTTGACCGCCATCGCAGCCCCGGACCGATTTCAACCGGATCATGGAGTGTTTCAGGGTACGCCCCTGCAGGAAACGGGAATCCCGTTCCAAGGCGCGGTGCCAGCGACATTCCCACCTGGACGTGTCGACCGGTACCAGCGAGCCCCCACCACGTTTCAGCAGTGTCGAGGCGCAAGCCCGAAATGGGGCGAGGCACCGTCGAAGTCGTCGTATCTGGGACGGCGAAACCCACACCGTACACGCCCAGAGGATCGCCGTTGGTCTGGGCAATGGCGTTCGCACCCGCGGCGAGTGCGCCGATCATGGCGCTGCAAACAAAGCCTCGCGGCTTCATGTTGGCCTCCTGACCCGGACAGCCTTTCCTCGTGGCTGGCCGGTATACCGACTCCTCGTTGCATTCTGCGCCCATATACGCCCGCCGCCACGACCTGGCTTGGCTGCAGCGGCAAGAGTGCACAATCGTGCGCCGCCGAAATTATGACAGGTGCATAGCAGGTCGTCATCGTGTCAATTTTCCGAGCAGCTCGTCAAGGTGGGCGTGGCTCATGTAGTCGACGATGAGCTTGCCAACGCCTTTCTTGCCGGGCCGGATTTCGACGGTGGTTCCCAACCGCTCCGACACTTCTTCCTGCAAGCGCGCCGTGTCGCGGTCGACGCGCGCGCGGGTCGGTGCGCTTTTCACTTTTGGGTTGAGGATCGCCTGGACGAGCTGCTCGGTCTCGCGCACCGAGCATCCTTCCCGATCCACCTTGCGCGCGAGCTCCTTCTGTCGTGCCCCCTCAAGCGCGAGCAGCGCGCGTGCGTGCCCCATGTCGATGCGACCTTCCATGAGAAGTTGCTGCACGGACGGCTCGAGGTTCAGTAGCCGGAGAAGGTTGGTGGTTCCGGTGCGCGAGCGGCCCACCGCGTCGGCCGCTTCCTGGTGGGTGAGCTTGAACTCGCCGATGAGTCGCTGGATGCCGGTGGCTTCCTCGAGCGGATTCAGGTTCTCGCGCTGAATGTTCTCGATCAGCGCCATCGCGAGCGCTGCCTGGTCCGGAACGTCGCGAACGACGACCGGCACCTCCGCGAGCCCTGCGATCTGCGCAGCACGCCAACGGCGTTCACCGGCGATGATCTCGTAGCGCTGCGAGCCGGCATTGCGCACGAGGATCGGCTGCATCAGCCCCTGGCTGCGTATCGATTCCGCGAGCTCGTTGAGCGACTGCTCGTCCATGCGCGTGCGCGGTTGAAAACGGCCCGGCTGAAGCTGCTCGACCCGAGCGGTCGCGAGCGTCTCGCGCACGTCTCCGCCCTCGTCATTGTTGAGAAGAGCATCAAGGCCGCGGCCGAGTCCCTTTGCTTTGATCATCCTACGGCCTCCCTCGGTCGAGCGTATCGCATTCACCCTCCTACGCGGCGGCCTGCGCCGCGCTCTCGCGCCACAGGACCTCGGCGGTCAGTGCGACATAAGCCTGTGATCCCTTGCACGTCGGATCGAAATCGAGCGCGGACTTTCCGTAGCTCGGCGCCTCGGCAATCCGGACATTGCGCGGAATGATGGTCTCGTAGACCTTGGCGCCGAAATGCTGCTGCAGCTCGGTGGATACCTGTTGCGCGAGCGTGTTCCGGGGATCGAACATCGTGCGCAACAGACCGTCGATTTCGATGTGCGGATTGAGGTGTGCGCGCACTTTCTTGATGGTGTTGACGAGATCGGTGAGTCCCTCGAGCGCGTAGTACTCGCATTGCATCGGGATCATCACCGCGTGCGCCGCCACCAATCCGTTGAGCGTCAGGAGATTGAGCGCCGGTGGGCAGTCGAGGAGGATGAAGTCGTACTCGTCTGAGACCGGCGCGAGCGCAGCCTTGAGCCGAACCTCGCGATTCTCGAGCCCAACCATCTCGACTTCGGCGCCAGCCAGCTCGCGGTTCGCGGGGAGCACGTCATAGCCGCTCGTTTCCGGGCGCATTCGCACGTGCTCGACAGAACTCAAGCCGAGCAGGACATGGTAGACCGTGTGCTTGAGCGCGCGCTTGTCGACGCCGCTGCCCATGGTGGCATTGCCCTGTGGATCGAGGTCCACCAGCAGCACGCGCTTGCCCGAAAGCGCAAGGCCCGCGGCGAGATTCACGGTGGTCGTGGTCTTCCCCACACCGCCCTTCTGATTGGCGATCGCGATGATGCGCGTCATGACGTTGCACGCTCCACGAGGACAAGATGACGTTCCCCGGTCAGACCCGGCACCACTAGCCGTTTCACCGACCGGACCCGGTAGTCCTTCGGCAGGCGCGCGAGCTCTGCGTCGGGGTATGCGCCCTTCATTGCAGCGAACACCCCGCGGACGGCGAGCAGATGCTGCGAATCCCGAACGAAGTCCGCGAGACTCGAGAAAGCGCGCGACGCGATCACGTCGAATCTGCGATCGGGTTGCCAGGTCTCCACGCGCGCGGAACAGACCGTTGCGTTCGCCAACTCGAGCTCGATTACGGCCTGCTGCATGAATGCAGCCTTCTTCTTATTGCTGTCGAGCAGGGTGACTTCACACTCCGATCGCGCGATGGCCACGGGAATTCCAGGGAGCCCTGCCCCGCTTCCAACGTCCAGGACATTCGGGCCGTCGATGTGGGGGACGAGCGCCAGCGAGTCGAGCAGGTGATGGCTCAGCATCTCATGCTCGTCCCGAATCGCAGTGAGGTTGTAGACCTCGTTCCACTTGGCCAGTAGTCCAATATAAGTGAGTAGTTGCTGTCTCTGAAATGGCCGTAATTGGAGCCCAAGCGCGTCGATACCGGCCGCAAGCGCGGCGTCCCGGGTCATGCCGCTGTCGATTGCTCGGATCGAGAGGTGTTTCGATCGGCTCGTTTCAGATGAACGAGAAGGAGCGAAATCGCGGCCGGTGTCATGCCCGAAATGCGCGACGCCTGACCAATGGTCTCGGGTCGATACCGGGCGAGTTTTTGTTGCACCTCCATCGATAGCCCGCGCACAGCGGTGTAGTCGAGGTCGGGAGGAAGAACCGCTCCCTCCAGCTTTTCGTTACGCGCGACCTCATCCTGCTGTCTGACGATATATCCTTGATATTTAACCTGAATCTCGACCTGTTCGGCTACTGCAGGATCGTCCACCGGAGTGCCCGCGCCGGGTAACGACAGCAGTGACGTGTAGGTCACGCCCGGCCGCTTCAGGAGATCGTGTGCGCTGTACTCGCGCTCGAGGGCCTGCCCAAAGACCCGCTCGGCATCCGACGCGGACATATCCCGGGGACTGACCCAGGTCGATTTCAGCCGGTCGTGCTCGCGAGAAATCGCGTCGCGCTTGCGCTGAAACGCTTCCCAGCGGGCGTCGTTCACGATCCCCAGGTTGCGACCAACCTCGGTCAGGCGGAGGTCCGCGTTGTCCTCACGCAGCATGAGTCGGTATTCCGCACGACTCGTAAACATCCGATACGGCTCCGACACGCCCCGCGTGACGAGATCATCCACCAAGACGCCCAAATACGCTTCGTCGCGGCGCGGGCACCACGGTTCCTGACCGAACGCGAGCCGCGCCGCGTTGAGACCTCCGAGCAATCCCTGCGCGGCGGCCTCTTCGTAGCCGGTGGTCCCGTTGATTTGCCCGGCGAAGAACAGCCCCGCAATCGCTTTGGTCTCGAGCGATGATTTAAGCCCGCGCGGGTCAAAATAGTCGTACTCGATCGCGTATCCAGGTCGCAGGATGTTTGCCTGCTCGAGCCCCCGAATCGAGTGGACCAGGTCGACCTGGACGTCATAGGGAAGACTCGTGGAGATCCCGTTGGGGTAAAACTCGTTCGTCGTGAGCCCTTCTGGCTCCAAGAAGACCTGGTGGCTGGTTCGGCCGGCGAACCGATGGATCTTGTCCTCGATGGAGGGACAGTACCGAGGGCCGACGCCTTCGATCTTGCCGATATACATCGGCGAACGATCGAGCCCCGCGCGGATGATTGCGTGCGTGTGCTCGTTCGTGTGGGTAATCCAGCAAGGAAGCTGGACGGGATGCGTTTCCCGGCGCCCCACGAACGAAAACACCGGTTCGGGGGAATCTCCGGGCTGCGCCGCCATGACGGAGAAGTCGATTGTCCGACCATCAATACGTGGTGGGGTGCCTGTTTTGAGGCGTCCTACCGGTAGCGCCAGCTCACGCAGCCTCGCCGCCAGAGTGTTTGCGGGAGGGTCCCCCGCGCGACCAGCCTGGTAAGTCTCGAGACCGACATGGACCAAACCGCCCAGAAAAGTGCCCGTGGTCAGCACCACGGCCCGCCCACTGAATCGAATGCCAAGCTGGGTTACGACGCCGATCACTCGGTCGCCCTGAAGAATCAGATCGTCGACGGCTTGCTGGAAAAGCGTCAAGCCTGGCTGATTCTCCAGTTTGGACCGGATCGCCTGCTTGTAGAGGACGCGATCGGCTTGAGCGCGAGTTGCCCGTACCGCGTGGCCCTTTGAAGCGTTCAAGATCCGGAATTGAATGCCCGCAGCATCGGTCGCAAGTGCCATCGCGCCACCCAATGCATCGACCTCTTTGACCAGGTGTCCCTTGCCAATGCCACCGATCGAGGGGTTGCAGGACATCTGCCCAAGCGTTTCGATGCTGTGAGTCAGCAGCAAGGTCTCGCAACCCGATCGCGCGGCGGCAAGCGCCGCCTCGGTGCCCGCGTGGCCACCTCCAACGACAATGACATCAAACGATTTGGTCGGCTGCATGGCTCGCTGCCTTTGGAAGGCCGCAATAATACGCGCTTTGGCCTGGGCTCGCTGAGACGCGAAATGTTCCACGTGAAACCGGCGAGTTGGTACTTTGAGCCATCATGTGTTCCACGTGAAACATGTCTCGATCAGGGACCAGATTCGGACTGTCCCCTTTTCCTGCGTGCTACGACTTCGCCTTATCCACAAGCGTTATCAGGAGAGTATGCGCTCACTCAACCTCTTGTGGGGCTGCGCGGTGCCCGCGATTCGGGCCGGCATCAGCCGCTGGGCGGAAACCCACTGTCCGGGGCATCCGCGGCGAAAATCCGCCAGCGGTGGTAACCTAAAGTGACGTGGGTGTGTCAGCGGTCGCGAGTTTTCGGCCTACGCCGTCCAGTTCGAGTTGATCTTCTTTCGTGCGGGCCACGGCCGGCGGGGACAATCACAATGCGCGTCGAGGCAGCCGCGATGCCCACGCAATCGCACTTCAAACCGCCGCGCGTCTCCAACGAGGCGAGTGATTTTCAAGTCGAAAGTGCCGGGTTCGCGACCGGGGTCCCGATTTCGGTTCCGCAGCAAGAAAGACAAGGAGGAAGAAATGTCGAAGTTCAGCATTCAGGCCAGCGCGGCCGCGATCTTGGCGATTGCCCTGCTGGCGCCCGGTGCGGCGGTGGCGCAAAAGACGATGTTCGTCACCATCGGCACTGGTGGTACCACCGGCGTCTACTACGTGGTGGGCCAATCCATCTGCTCACTGGTCAACCGCGGCACCAAGGAACACGGCATCAAGTGCACTGCGCCTTCGACTGGCGGGTCCGTGGCGAACATCAATTCGATTCGCGCCGGCGAGATGCAAATGGGGGTCGCACAGTCCGACTGGCAGTACCACGCCTACAACGGCACCTCGAAGTTCAAGGAGCAAGGCCCGATGAAGGACCTGCGCTCCGTCTTTTCGGTGCACGCGGAGCCCTTCACGGTGGTCGCCCGCAAAGACGCCAACATCAAGACCTTCAACGACCTCAAGGGCAAGCGCGTCAACATCGGCAACCCGGGGTCCGGCCAGCGCGGCACCATGGAAGTCGTCATGGAGGCCAAGGGCTGGAAGATGAGCGACTTCAAGCTCGCGTCCGAGCTCAAGGCCGCCGAGCAGTCCGCTGCGCTCTGCGATAACAAGGTCGACGCGATCATCTACACAGTCGGACACCCCAACGGCTCGATTCAGGAAGCCACGACATCCTGTGAAGCTGTCATCGTGCCCGTCACCGGACCCGAGATCGACAAGCTCATCAAAGGCAACGCGTACTACGGAAAGGCAACGATTCCCGGCAAGATGTACAAGGGGAACGACAAGGACATCGAAACATTTGGCGTCGGGGCAACGTTCGTGACGTCGGCCAAGACCAGTCCCGAAGAGGTCTATCAGGTCGTGAAGGCCGTGTTCGAGAATTTCGACCGCTTCAAGAAGCTGCATCCCGCCTTTGCCACCCTCGATCCGAAACTCATGATCACCCGCAATCTCTCGGCCCCGCTGCACGAGGGCGCAGTGAAGTACTACAAGGAAAAAGGCTGGATGTAAGCAGAGTGAAATTGCGGGGAGCAAAGTGCTCCCCGCCCTTCCCGCAAGAATAAGAGGGGGCCGACATGGCTGCTGCGGAGGCGCACGCCGGCGGAGCCACGTCGGACCAGCAACTTTCGGATCTCGTTGCCCAGGCGGATACGGGCGGGAGAAATCCGCATGGCATAGTGAAGCAGGTGTTGCTGGGGGTGGCGCTGCTGTGGTCGCTCTTCCAGCTGTGGATTGCTTCCCCGATTCCCTTCGCGGTCGGAATCGGCGTGTTCAACGACACGGAAGCACGCTCGATTCACCTGGCATTCGCGATTTTTCTCGCCTTCCTCGCTTACCCTGCGCTGCGTCGTTCGCCGCGCGCGTACGTTCCCGTCCTGGACTGGGTGTTCGCCGTGGTCGGCGCATTCTGCGCCGCCTATCTCTTCCTGTTTCACGTTCAGCTTTCGGCCCGTCCCGGCGCACCCCTCCCTCGGGACATCGTCGTCGGTTGCATCGGTATGATCTTGCTGCTCGAGGCAACGCGGCGCAGCCTGGGCCCACCGCTCACCATTCTGGCTGCGGTCTTTCTGGCCTACACGTTCTTCGGTCCGTACATGCCGGACGTGATCGCGCATCGGGGGTTCTCGCTCAATGCGGTGGTCAACCACCAATGGATCACCACCGAAGGCGTGTTCGGCGTCGCGCTCGGCGTGTCGACCAGCTTCGTCTTCCTGTTCGTGCTGTTCGGTTCACTCTTGGACAAGGCCGGCGCCGGAAACTATTTCATCCAGGTCGCATTCTCGCTGCTCGGTCACCTGCGGGGTGGCCCCGCCAAGGCCGCGGTGGTTGCTTCCGGCATGACCGGCCTGATCTCCGGGTCCTCCATTGCCAACGTCGTCACCACCGGCACCTTCACGATTCCCCTGATGAAGCGGGTCGGTTACACCGCCGAGCAGGCAGGCGCGGTCGAAGTCAGCTCCTCCGTGAACGGGCAGATCATGCCCCCGGTGATGGGAGCAGCGGCATTCCTGATGGTCGAATTCGTCGGAATTCCCTACACGGACGTCATCAAGCACGCTTTTCTCCCCGCGCTCATTTCGTACATTGCGCTGTTCTACATCGTTCACCTCGAGGCCCTCAAAGCCAACATGCAGGCGCTGCCCAAGCGACAGGCGGGCGGATTGATGCAAAGGCTTGTCGCCTGGGGATTCGTCATCTCGGGGACCATCGTGCTGGCCGGCGTGTCCTACTACGCGGTGGCCTGGATGAGACCTGCCTTCGGCGCAGCGGCGAGCTACGTAATCACCGTGGTGCTCGTCGCAGCCTATGTCGCGCTCGTCGCGTACGCTGCGCGTCATCCGGAACTGAAGCTCGATGATCCCAATGCCCCGGTCGTCGAGCTGCCCGAGGTCGGCCCCACAGTCAAAGCGGGCCTGCACTACCTGCTTCCCGTCGTGGTGCTCGTCTGGGCGCTCATGGTCGAGCAGCTCTCACCCGGCCTGTCGGCATTCTGGGCCACGGTGTTCATGATCTTCATCCTGCTGACGCAGCGGCCCCTCATTGCGCTCTTTCACCGTCGAGGCGAGCTCGGGGCGGCATGGCGACAGGGAGCCGGCGAACTTTTGGACGGCCTCATCACCGGCGCCCGGAACATGATCGGCATTGGTATTGCCACCGCTGCCGCCGGAGTGATCGTGGGAACCGTCACCCTCACCGGCCTCGGCGCGGTGATGGTCGACGCCGTTCAGGCGCTTTCCGGCGGAAACATCGTCGCCGTGCTTTTTCTCACCGCCGTGATCAGCCTCATCCTCGGCATGGGATTGCCGACGACCGCCAACTACATCGTGGTTTCCTCGCTCATGGCAGTGGTGATCGTCGAACTTGGTGCGCAGGCGGGCTTGATCGTGCCGCTCATCGCGGTGCATCTGTTCGTCTTCTACTTCGGCATCATGGCGGACATCACTCCACCCGTCGGGCTGGCGGCCTTTGCCGCCGCCGCCATTTCCGGCGGCGATCCGATCAAGACCGGGCTCACCTCCTTCTTCTACAGCATGCGCACGGCTGCGCTGCCCTTCCTGTTCATCTACAACACGGATCTCCTGCTAATCAACGTCGACTGGCTCACCGCGCTCGGAACTTTCGTGACCGCCACCATTGCGATGCTGCTCTTTGCCGCGGCAACGCAGGGATACTTTCTCGTGCGCAGCCGAATTTACGAGTCGGCAACCCTGCTCCTGGTTGCTTTCATCCTGTTCCGGCCCGGTTTCTGGATGGATATGATCACCCCGCCCTATCACGAGGTCCCCGCAGCAAGCGTCGTTCAGGAATCCGGGTCGGCCAGTCCCGGCACCGAGATCCGCTTGCAGATCGCCGGCGAAGACGATTTCGGGAATCCCAAGGTCTTCTTTGTCCCGCTCGAACTCGGTGCCGGCGAGGACGGAAAGGCGCGCCTTGGCGCGACCGGCATCGAGGTGATCCAGCAGGACAAGACCTTGATCATCGACGCCGTCGCATTCGGCAGCCCGGCGCAGAAAGCGGGCCTCAAGTTCGACCAGAAAATCCTGAGCGCCCGAATCGCGGCCGATCAGCCGCCCAAGCAGCTCGCGTGGGTGATCGGGTTTATCCTGCTGGTCGGGGTCGTGTTGTTGCAGCGCCAGCGCCGGCTGAAACCCGCTGCCACGTAAGGAAGAATCGCGTGTTCAAGGACATCCTGTTACCGGTCGATCGCGAGCACGAAGCGTCCTGGCAAATGGCGTTGCCCGCGGCAATCGACTACTGCAAGGCGTCGGGCGCCAGACTTCACGTCCTGACCGTCGTGCCGGGGCTCGGCGTCGGCAATGTTTCGTCTTTCCTGCCAATGGACTTCGAACAGAAGATCCTCGACCAGGCCAGCCAGTGGATGCACGCGTTCGCCCGCGATCATGTGCCCTCCGGCATCGCCGTCCAGCACATCGTCGGCCACGGCAAGGTACATAGGGAGATCCTTCGCGTAGCTGCCGAGATCGGCGCAGACCTCATCGTCGTCGGTTCGCACCGCCCGGAGCTGGCCGATCACCTGCTCGGATCGAATGCGGCACATGTGGTGCAGCATGCGAATTGCTCGGTACTGGTCGTTCGCGCCGCAACGTAGTCCGACTATCGACTGCAGACATTCCGTACGGGCGATCCGCTCAGCTGCCTGCCGAAGCGGTAGCGAGCGTGCGATCCAAAGCGGCGGCGAGCTTTTCCACGATCTCGTCTGCGTGCCCCGTCTCCATGATGAACGGCGGGGCGAGCAGGACGTGATCGCCCCGCTCACCGTCCAATGTCCCCCCCATCGGGTAGCACATCAGCCCCAGATCCATCGCATGCGCCTTCAGTCGCGAATGCACGCGCAGTGCAGGATCGAACGGCTCCTTCGTTTCCCGGTCGCGCACGAACTCCACTCCCCAGAACAGCCCTCTGCCCCGTATATCCCCGACATTGGGGTGCCCGGCGAAACGCGCCCGAAGCGTCTGACCCAGTAGCTCGCCCATTCGCCCGACATTCCCAAGGAGATCGCGGTCGCGTATGGCGTGCTGCACGGCGAGGGCACCGGCACACGCTGCGGCGTGCCCGAGATACGTGTGGCCATGCTGGAAAAACCCGGTTCCTTCGCGAATCGCCTCGACCAATCGCTCCGACACGATTGTCGCGCCGATGGGTTGATAGCCGGCGCCGAGTCCCTTTGCGACACACACGATGTCGGGTTCGACTTGTTCCTGCTCGCACGCATACAGGCTGCCCGTGCGTCCCATTCCGCACATGACCTCGTCGAGAATCAGCAGCACGCCGTGACGGTTGCAGACCTCCCGGATCTTGCGGAAATAGCCGGGTACCGGCGCAACGGCCCCCAGCGTGGCGCCGACCACCGTTTCCGCGCAGAACGCGATGACACTTTCCGGACCCAGGGTGCGAATGGCCGTATCGAGCTCATCGGCAAGTCGCGTTCCGTAGGCCTCGTCGCTCTCTCCCGACTGCTTGCCGCGATACGCGTAGCAAGGCGCCACGTGCTCCACCGGAAACAGCAGCGGTGCGTACTGCTTGCGGCGCCCGATATTTCCGCCGGTTGCCAGCGCGCCCAGTGTGTTGCCGTGATAGCTCTGCAGCCTGGCGATAACGTGCCTTCGCTGCGGCTGCCCGATTTCGACGAAGTACTGTCGCGCCATCTTGAGCGCGGCCTCGACCGCCTCGGAGCCGCCCGAGACGAAGTAGACGTGACTCATTCCGGTGGGCGCATGAGCGATCAAATCATCCGCCAGCGCTTCCATCGGCTCGTTGGTGAAGAACGACGTATGCGCGTAAGGCAACCGGTCGAGCTGGGCCTTGATCGCGTCGATCACGCTTCGGTCGGAGTGTCCCAGGCAGGACACGGCGGCGCCTCCACAGGCGTCCAGGTAACGTCTGCCCGCAGCGTCGACGAGATACATCCCGTCGCCACGGACCGCCAGCGGATAGTTCTGTCGAAGGCTGCGGTGGAAAACGCGCGTCATCTTGCCGGATCGAACCAAGCCAAGGCGCCCGGGACCACGAACGCAGGCCGCGCTAAGCAGCCCTTGTCACACGCTCGCTTGCGCTCAGGCTTGCAGATCGAGATGCAACGTCTCGCGGCGGAGCGCAAGTTGCCGGGGCAGCCGGTCCTTCAGCTTTCCCAGCAGCTCGTCGTGCAACGAGAGCTCGGCTTCCCATTCGTCGGGCTTGATCGAGGTTGCTGACTTGAATTGCTCGCGCGTGAACGCGTCCAGTCCGGACCACTCGAGGTCATCATAGTCGGGCACCCAGCCAAGCGGCGTCTCGACCGCCTTGGCGCGACCGCTTACGCGCTCGACGATCCATTTCAGCACCCGCATGTTCTCTCCGAAGCCCGGCCAGATGAACCGACCCTGGGCATCGGTGCGGAACCAGTTCACCTGGAAGATCTGCGGTCGATGCGGAACGCTCCAACCGAGCTTGAGCCAATGGCCGAAATAGTCGGCCATGTTGTATCCGACGAAGGGAATCATCGCGAAGGGATCGCGACGCACGACGCCAACCTTGCCAGTCGCGGCAGCAGTGGTTTCCGAGCCCATCGTCGCAGCCATGTAGACACCGTCCGTCCAGCTGGATGCCTGCACCACGAGCGGCACCGTGTTGGACCGGCGCCCTCCGAATATGAAGGCCGAGATCGGTACGCCGTCCGGATTTTCCCAGTCCGGATCGATCGACGGGACCTGCGAGGCATGCACCGTGAACCGGGCATTCGGGTGTGCCGCCAGACGACCCGACCCGGGAGTCCACTCTTCACCGCGCCAGTCGGTCAGCTTGGGCGGCGGTTCCTTCGTCATTCCTTCCCACCACACGTCACCATCCGGGGTCAGCCCGACGTTCGTGAAGATCACGTTCGCCCTGAGCGCCGCCATGCAATTCGGATTGGTCTTCTCGGACGTACCGGGTGCGACGCCGAACAGCCCCGACTCGGGGTTGATCGCGTACAGCCTCCCGTCCTTGCCCGGCTTGATCCACGCGATGTCCTCGCCGATCGTCGTGACTTTCCAGCCCTTGAACGCCGGCGGCGGCACGATCATCGCGAAATTCGTCTTGCCGCACGCGCTCGGAAAGGCGCCGGTCACGTATCGCTTTTCGCCGGAAGGTGCGGTCACGCCCAGGATCAGCATGTGCTCGGCGAGCCACCCCTCGTCGCGGCCCATCACCGATGCGATGCGCAGCGCGAGGCACTTTTTCCCGAGTAGTGCATTGCCTCCGTAGCCGGAGCCGAACGACCAGATCTCGCGCGTCTCCGGGAAATGCACGATGTACTTGTGCTCTTTGCTGCAGGGCCACCTTGCATCGGTTTGTCCCGCTTTGAGCGGCGCGCCGACGGAGTGAACGCACGGCACGAACCGGCCGTCGTCGCCAAGCAGGTCCCAGACCTTGGTCGACACCCGTGTCATCAGGTGCATGTTGATCACGACATAGGGCGAGTCCGAAAGCTCGATCCCGATGTGCGCGATGTGAGAGCCGAGCGGCCCCATCGAGAACGGCACGACGTACATCGTTCGGCCACGCATGCACCCGTCGAACAGACCGTCGAGCGTCTCCCGCATCTGCGCGGGCTCGACCCAGTTATTGGTCGGCCCGGCATCCACTTTCCGCGCGCTGCAGATGAACGTACGGTCCTCCATCCGCGCCACGTCGGTCGGATCGGATAGCGCAAGAAAGCTGTTCGGCCGCTTTGCAGGGTTGAGCCGCTGGAGCATGCCGGACTTGACCATCTCGTCGCACAGTCGGTCGTACTCCGCCTTGCTCCCATCGCACCATACGATCCGATCGGGCTTGGTCAGCGTTGCAACTTCCGCGACCCATTCCTTCGCGCGGCGATTGCGGATGTAGGGGGGCACATCGATGTGCGGCGTATACGGCTGATTCATGGTGAATTGCCTCAGACGTCAATGCGGGCGCATGGTGTTGCGCGGGTTTTTCGATGAGCGCCGGTGTGCGCAGCAAAGCGCTTTCGGTCGCCATGAGGATAGTAAGGTCTTAAATCCTAACACGATTCCATGTTGCGGACGCCGGCGCACCAAATTTGTGACCGGGTTTTACATTCAACCCCGTCACGCGTCCCTGCGCGCGGCACGCAGCGCCTGTTGCACCAGCCGGAATGTCGGCGCCGCCGTCGTCACCAGCATGATCACGCGCGTGACATGAGCGGCGGTGACCATCGGGACGCCGAGTTGCAACACCTTGGCCGTAATACACATTTCGGCAATGCCCCCCGGTGCGGTCGCCAGAATCATGGTCGGGACGGCCAGGCCACTTGCCCGCGCGATAACGGCACCGAAGATCGCCGAGAGCCCGATCGCTGCCAGGGTACTCACGCATACGACCAGCGCGAACTTCGGTGCGCGCCGCATGAATTCCCGCTCGAACCGCGACCCCAGCGCGCAACCGAGCAACAGCTGCCCCGCGTTGCTGAGCGGCGTGGGAACCGCCGACCACTCGAGTCCCGAAGCGGTTATCCCGACGGATACCGCGAGGGCCCCCAGCAGCCAGGCATTCGGCAACTTCAGCCTTGACACGAGAAACCCGCCCGCCGCCGTGCACGCGAAGAGGATGGCGAGTCCTTGCGCGGCGACGTGCTTGCCGACCAGGGTGAACACATCCGATCCGTGCACGCCAACGAAGGTAAATGCGAACGGCACGAGCACGACGACGAGCAGAATTCGCATCGACTGCGCTAGCGCGATGCGATCGGGCTTCGCTCCGAAGCGCTCGCCGAGAATGGCCATCTCGGTCGCTCCGCCGGGGACGCTTGCGAAGAACGCCGTAGTGCGGTCGGTATCGGTCAGGCGCGAAATCGGAATGGCGCCGATATAGGCGAGCGCAGTGGCAAAGAGCGCTGCGGCGATGAGCAATTCCCATCGCCCGAGGACCTCGCGCGCAACTACCGGCGTGAAGTAGAGCCCGAGTGCAGTGGCGATGATGATCTGTCCCGCCTCGCGCCCGCCGAGCGGTACCGTCACGTCCGCACCGGAAAATCTGAGCAATGCCATTGCGAGCAGAGGTCCGATCATCCATGGAAGCGGCGTCCCGAGCGTCTGGCATAACGCACCAGCCGTTGCACATGCCGCAAGGCCCGCGATGACCGGCCGACGCGGCCAGCAAGCGATAAGTATCCGCCTCACGCTCCGCACTGCCGGGACGTCACTTGCCGATGCAGAACCGCGCGAAGATCTCACCCAGAAGATCGTCGGCGGTGAATTTTCCGGTGACGCCTTCCAGGTCGCGCTGCGCAAGGCGCAATTCCTCGGCAAAGAGCTCGGGCTCCCCAAAAGCGCTCTCTGCTGCCGCGAGCCGCTTGGCCGCCTGGCGCAACGCGTCCAGATG
>JBAVOG010000267.1:0-4374 GCA_049691875.1 Burkholderiales bacterium
CGTGAGCGCGGACCGGCTCATACCGGCGCCGGACTGCGGCATGAAATACCTAACGCGCGCCGTCGCCTTCGGCAAGCTCAAGGCGCTTGCCGAAGGCGCCGCGATCGTGCGCGGGGAAATTTCCTGACGATTCCCCGCGACATCCAATCCGGCGCCGTTCCCGGGCGGTTGCTTCGGAACGTGAAACTCGCTAGGTTACCGCCCGGGCGAAGCACGGCCATGCACGATCATTCGAGTAGATTCTGGGGCACGTTGGGACGTGCGGCGGCAATCGCGGCGATGATCGCAGCGGGGTCGGGCTGCGCGAGCGTGATGTCCTCCGCGACGACGCGCATGTCGCAGAACCTCGCAGCGGCGGTGCTCAACCAGAACGATCCGGAAACCGTGCGCCAGGGCGCGCCTGCGTACCTGCTGCTCGTGGATTCCCTGATCGCGGACGACCCCCGGAACAGCGCTCTCCTGCAGGGCGGCGCGCGACTCTACGTCGCCTATGCAACGGCTTTCGTGACCGATCCCGAGCGCGCGCGGCGGCTGACCCGGCGGGCGGTGGAATACGCCGACCGCGCGTTGTGCGTGGAGTATTCACCCGCCTGCGCGCCGGATGCGCGCACGGCGGAGGGATTCAAAGCGGCCCTGGACGCGGCCGGCGCGGCGCAGGTGCCGGTGCTCTACACCTGGGCGATCGCGCACGCGGGGTGGATCCAGGCCAACAGCGAGGACTGGAACGCGATTGCCGAGCTACCGAAGGTCGAGGCGGCTCTGCGGCGAGTCGTTGCGATCGACGATGGCTACGAACGCGGCGCGCCGCACATGTACCTGGGCGTTCTCGCGACGTTGCGGCCGGCGGCGCTCGGCGGGCAACCGGAGGAGGGTCGGCGACAATTCGAGCAGGCAATCGCGCTGTCGGACGGGAAGAGCCTGATGGTGCAGGTGCAGTTCGCGCGCTACTATGCGCGGCTCGTGTTCGATCGCCCGCTGCACGACCGACTGCTGAAGGAGGTCCTGGCAGCCGAAGTGGAGCAGCCCGGCCTGACGTTGAGCAACACGCTCGCGCAGGAACAGGCGCGCAAGCTGCTCGCCGACGCAGATGCATATTTCTAGCGTGAGATCCCCGACATGAAGCTCGTAACGGCAATCCTGGTTTTGCTCCTGACGGTTGGCGTGTCGGGTACCGCGGCGGGTGCCGTGCTCAAGATCGCCACGATCGCACCCGACGGAACGGCGTGGATGAAGGACATGCGCGCGGCCGGCGCCGAGATCCACAAGCGCACCGCCGGGCGCGTGGAGTTCAAGTTCTATCCGGGTGGCGTGATGGGAAACGACGCCACGGTGCTGCGCAAGATGCAGATCGGCCAGCTGCAGGGCGGCGCCGTCACCGTGCTCGCACTGGCGCGCGTCTATCCCGACAGTCAGCTCTACGGATTGCCGCTGCTCTTCCGCTCGAATGCGGAAGCGGACTATGTCCGCGCCCGGATAGACCCGATTCTCATGGAAGGGCTCGCCCGCCACGACCTGATCGCGTTCGGTCTCGCCGAGGGCGGCTTTGCGTATCTGATGTCGAGCACGCCGGTGCACCGGATTGCCGAGCTCAAGGCGGAGAAAGTCTGGGCGCCCGAAGGCGACGTGATCACGCCGACGCTCTTCAAGATCGCGGGAATAGCGCCGGTCGTGCTGCCACTCGCCGACGTGTACACCGGGTTGCAGACCGGCTTGATCACGGCGGTCGGCGTGTCGGCATCCGGAGCGATCGCGTTTCAGTGGTATACGAAAACCAAGTACCTCACCGATCTTCCGGTCTATTTCACCGCGGGTGCGCTGGTCCTGGACCGGCGCGCCTTCGAGCGCCTGACTCCCGCCGACCGCGATATCGTCCGCGACGTGCTGACGCCTGCTTTCCAGGCGCTGAATCGCGCGAATCGTCGCGCGGACGAGGCGGCGCGCGTTGCACTGAAGAACCAGGGCGTCGAGTTTGTGCAAATGGACGCGGCAGCCAAAGAGGAGTTCGAGCGCATTGCCGCCGAGGCGCGCGCGGAGATCGGCAAGCAAGGCCTGTACACGCCGGAGCTCCTGAAGGCGCTGGAGGGGCATCTCCGGGATTTCCGCGCAAAGTCCGATGGAACCGGGAGAAAGTAGCGCGCCTGCCAAGGGGGTGATGCGGGCGCTCGCGCTCGCCGAGAATGCGGTGCTCGTCACGCTGCTCGGTGCGCTGGTGGTGCTCGCGGGGGGGCAGATTGTCCTGCGGCAGCTCGACATCGCGCTGACCTGGATCGATCCGCTGACGCGTCTCCTTGTCCTGTGGGTCGGGATATTCGGTGCGGTGGCCGCGAGTCGCGACAACCAGCACATCGCCATCGATGCCCTGTCCCGGTTCCTGCCGCCGCGCTTCCAGCTCGCCTCGGGCGCTGTGGTGGCCTTGTTAGCGAGTGGCGTGTGCGCCGTGCTTGCTTACGAAGCGGTGCGGTTCGTCCTGTTCGAGCATGGGGGCAACACCGCCGCACTCGGCGGCGTTCCGGCGTGGATCCTCGCGCTCGTGTTGCCGCTCGGTTTCGGGCTGATCGCCATTCGCTACGCGATTCATTGCGGGTCGCGGGTGCGTGCGCTCGCAGCCGCGCGCGCGGACGCATGATCGCCGTCTCCCTCGCGCTCTTCGTGGTCGCGCTGCTCGGCGCGCCACTCTTCGCTGTGATCGCCGCGAGCGCGCTGACCGGATTTGCATCGAGCGGCATCGACCTCTCTGCCGTGGTAATCGAGTTCAATCGCCTCGCGGAGACTCCGCTGCTGGTCGCCATTCCGCTCTTCACGTTCGCGGGCTATCTGCTCGGCGAGAGCGGCGCGCCGCAGCGCATCGTGCGGCTGACGCAATCGTTCCTGGGGTGGCTACCGGGAGGGCTCGCGCTCGTGGCCATCGCGACGTGCGCCCTCTTCACCGCCTTCACCGGCGCCTCGGGCGTGACCATCATCGCGCTCGGTGCGCTGCTCTACCCGGCGTTCCGGTATGCGGGTTACCCGGAACGTTTCAGTCTCGGACTCATCACGAGCTCGGGAAGCCTGGGCGTGCTGTTCGCGCCGTCGCTGCCGCTCATCCTCTACGGGATCGTCGCGCAGCAGCTGGGGGTCGGCCGGCCCGTCTCGATCGAGGAGCTCTTCGTCGCCGGTCTGCTCCCCGGAATTCTCATGCTGGTGATGCTCGGGGCATGGAGCGTCTGGCGCAACCGCGCGCTGCGCACGCCGCTCGCGGCGTTCTCCTGGACCCGGGCATTCGCCGCGGTGCGCGAGTCCGCCTGGGAGATTCCGCTGCCGTTCGTCGTGCTCGGGGGAATCTACGGAGGATTCTTCGCGGTATCGGAGGCGGCTGCGGTCACCGTAATCTACGTACTGGCCGTCGAAGTCCTGATCCTGCGCGAGATCCCGCTCGCCAAGCTGCCCGACATCATGCGCCGGTCCATGGTGCTCGTCGGCGCGGTGCTCGCCATTCTCGGCATGGCGCTCGCTTCCACGAACTACCTCATCGACGCCGAAGTGCCGATCAAGCTCTTCGACGCGGCGCGGAGCCACATCTCGAGCCCGCTCACGTTCCTGCTGGTGCTCAACGTGTTTCTGCTCCTCCTGGGCATGATTCTCGACATCTTCTCGGCCACCGTCATCATGATTCCACTCATTCTCCCGATGGCGATCGGTTACGGGATCGATCCGCTGCACCTCGGCATCGTGTTTCTCGCCAACATGCAGATCGGCTATTTCACGCCGCCCGTGGGGATGAACCTCTTCATCGCCAGCCACCGTTTCGGAAAGCCGGTGCTCGAGCTGTGCCGCGCCGCGCTCCCGTTTTTCTTCATCCTTCTCGCAGCGGTGCTGATCATCACGTACTGGCCCGCACTCACGCTCGTGCTGGTACGCTGAGCGCATGCGGGCATCCTCGACACGGCAACCCCGATGAGCGATTTGCAATCGATGATGCATGCGCGCGCCTGGGTCGCGTCCGCCGCGCGCATCGTCGCGCTGACCGGCGCCGGCATCTCCACCGACTCTGGCATCCCTGACTTCCGCGGCCCCCAGGGTGTGTGGACGAAGAACCCGTCTGCGGAAAAGCTCTCCACGCTGGAGCACTACCTCGCCGATCCGGAGGTCCGCAGGCTCGCCTGGCGGACGCGGCTCGCGAGCCCCGCCTGGACTGCGCAGCCCAATGCCGGACATCTGGCGCTGGTCGCGCTCGAGCAGCGCGGCAAGCTGCATGCGCTGGTCACGCAGAACATCGACGGCCTGCATCTCCGCGCCGGACACTCGGCCGCGCGCGTGATCGAGGTCCACGGCACGCTGCACGAGGTGACCTGCTGGGGCTGCGGCTGGCGTGGACCGATGCAGCCGGTGCTGGAG
>JBAVOG010000268.1:0-4387 GCA_049691875.1 Burkholderiales bacterium
GGCTCAAGCTGCGCCCCGATCATCTGAACCGCATTCACGGCGCGAACGGCACGCCCCAGAAGGCGCACCTGTTGCGCAGCCTGCAGACCTGGGTGCCGACGGAAACCGATATCCAGATCCTCGATGCCCCGGGGGGCGTCAAGGGTTTGCTGCTGCAGGACGTCGTCGCCAAGGCCGACCTGGTGGTGATCCCTGTCGGCCCTTCGTCGATCGATGTCCACGCTACGGCAGACTTCCTCAAGAACCTGCTGCTCCTGGGGCGCGTCCGTGCACGCAACATCAAGATCGGGGTGGTCGCCAACCGGGTCCGGAGCTCGATGCCGGTGTACGAGCCGCTCGAGCGGTTCCTGCGCTCGCTGAGCCTGCCCTTCCTCACGCGGATCAGCGATTCGGACAACTACATCCGCGCCGCCGAACAGGGCGTGGGCGTCTTCGAGATGGATACGCACGCTACCTCGACGGAGCGCGCAGAATTTCTCCCCGTCATCCAGTGGCTGAACAGCCACTTGGGGCCCGACGCGATCATGCACGACCGCAAGGTCGTGGACCTGGCCGCAGTGCGGAGGCTGGCCGCAGTCTAGCCGGAAGTCGTGCGCGGGGCGAAATCAGCCCTTCACGCACAGCACCTGCTTGAGCGTGTGGACGACCTCGACGAGGTCGGATTGCGCCGCCATCACCGCGTCGACATCCTTGTACGCGCCCGGCAGCTCGTCGATGACCCCCGAGTCCTTGCGGCACTCCACTCCGGACGTTTGCGCGACCAGGTCGTCACGCGAGAAGCGACGCTTCGCTTCCGTGCGCGACATGCGCCGCCCGGCGCCGTGGCTGCAGGAGTGATACGAAGCGACGTTCCCCCTGCCGCGGACGATGTACGACTTCGTGCCCATGCTGCCCGGAATGATGCCGAGCTCGCCGTCGCGCGCCGACACCGCACCCTTCCGCGTGATCCACACGGTCGCGCCGAAGTGCTCCTCGCGGCTGGCGTAGTTGTGATGACAGTTCACCGCCGACGCCTCGACCGCGACGCTCCCCGGGAAGAAACCCGCGAGCGCCCGCAGTACGAGGTGCATCATCGTGTCGCGGTTGAGGGCGGCGTAATCCTGGGCCCACAGGAGCCCCTCGACGTACTCGTCGAACTCGGGCGAGCCTTCGGACAGCCAGGCGAGGTCGCGATCCGGAAGATGGACGTTCGCGCGCTCGGCTAGCCGGCGTGCGGTCGTGATTGCAACCTGACCGATGTTGTTGCCGACGTTGCGGCTGCCGGAGTGCAGCATGACCCACACGCGCTGGTCTTCGTCCAGGCAGAGCTCGATGAAATGGTTGCCGCCGCCGAGCGTGCCGATCTGGCGCCAGACGCGCGCGTGATCGAACTTGCCGATGCGCTGCATGATGCGCAGCTTTTCGTAGCGCGCCTTGAGGGCCTTCATGCGGCGGCTGATCGCGACGCCCGACAGGCCCTCACCGCCCACGCTCACGAGGTCGTCGTGCGCTTCGAAGCCGACCGGGACGTCGCGCTCGATCCGGTTGCGAATCGCCTTCAGAGAGTCGGGCAGGTCCGTCGCGGCAAGCGACGTACGCACCGCCATCATGCCGCACCCGATATCGACTCCCACCGCCGACGGAATGATCGCACCGCGGGTCGGAATCACGCTGCCCACCGTCGCCCCCTTGCCGATGTGCACGTCCGGCATGATGGCAATGTACCCGCCGAGGATCGGCAGCGACGCCATGTTGGCGATCTGCTTGTAGGCGTCCGGCTCCACCGGCACGCCCGCGGTCCACATTTTCACGTTGTCCATGGCCGACCTGTCGCGCGTCAGCGGCGCCCGGCTCGCGGCAGCAGCTTCGCAAGCTCGGCGACGTGCAGGATGCGGATCTTCTTCTCCAGGGCAAAGGCGCGCGCGGTGTCGCTGATCTCGCCGACGGCGACGTAGATGCAGTCCTGTGCGTCGCGCTCGCGACGGGCGGCATCGAGGTCGCGCAGCGGCTCTATGCCGGTGCGCGCAACCTTCCAGCGCTTGCACGCTGCCAGAGCGGTGCGCCCCGCTTTGGTCATCTCGAAATCGGCTGCTGCGCCATTCAATCGGCTGACGGTGTAGCCGTCGCGCCGGAAGGCGTCCTCCATCACCCCGGCAAAATCGCCCCACGACATCGCACGGACCGCCTCGAGCGTCCGCTCTATCCGCGCAGTGCTCGGCGCCCGCAGCTGCCGCCATCCGGCGATCGCGCCGATCACCAGGAACGGCAGTCCCGCGATCACGGAATAGGCCACCGGCAGGAAGAACGACGCCACCACCGCGATGGCTGCGGCGATGGCGATGCTGATCCACCACGGCGACCGCAGCAGGACCGCGAACAGCGAATTTTCGTGCATGCGGAACTTCATGGACGACCCTGGGGCTGACAGCGGCTCGAGGCTTGTCAATGTATCATCGTGACGGGTATCAGGCCGATCCAGAAAGGTCCGTCATGTCCGTCCATCCGCTGACTTCCTTCCACGCCGTGGATCCCGTCACGCAGGCGAAGATCCACCTCGCTGCCGCTCACCGACTGGCAGTGCTGTACGAGCTTGAGGAAGGCATCGACAACCACTTCACGGTCACGGTTCCCGGTTGCGAGGACCGCTACCTGATCCTTCCCTTCGGCCTGCATTGGTCGGAGGCGCGGGCCAGCGACATGATCGTGTTCGACGAGTCGGGGGCAACGCTGGAGGGCGAGGGGATCGTCGAGCTTTCGGCGCAGTGCATCCACGCGCCGATCCATCGCATCTGCGGCGCGCGCGTGGTGATGCACACGCATCAGACCTGGGCGGTGGCGCTCAACAGTCTCAAGGACAATCGCCTCCTGCCGGTCAACCAGACCGCGGCGTTCTTTCACGGCCACGTCGCTTACGACGACACCTATACCGGGACGGCGGACTCGCTCGAAGAAGGCGAGCGACTCGCGGGACTGCTCGGCGACAAGCACATCCTATTCATGAAGAACCACGGCGTGCTCGTCACGGGCGACACGATCGCGCAGGCCACCCGGCGGCTCTACAGGCTCGAGCGCGTGTGCCGCACCCAGGTCCTGGCAATGAGCACCGGCCGGCCGCTCGAGGTGCTCTCGGATGAAATCGTCGCGCGGGTGCAGGCACCGCCCGAGCACGATCGTCATCCGCGCCCGGAACGCGAGCGCCTCTACTTCGAAGCGATGATGCGAGTGCTCGATCGCGAGATGCCTGGCTACGCGGACTGAGTTCCGGGAAGTTCACGCCTTGCGGAGGCAGGATTCCAGCAACTCGATCGCGCGGCGCGCGTAGACCCACATGTTGGCCTCGCGATCCGCGCTGCCGGTCTCGAGGGTGATCACCGCCTCGACCGGACCCGAGACCGCGATGCAGGCGTGGCCGGCGGAATCGCCGTAGCGATTCCCGGTCGGACCGCTCGCACCCGTTTCGCCGAGCCCCCAGGTTGCGCCGAGGTTGGCGCGCACTCGCTGCGCAAGCAGTTGCGCAAACGGTTCGGTCGACGAGCGGGTGTGCGCCATGTCCTGCGCCGTGATGCCGAGCAGCGCAGCACGGCCCGCAGCGGTGTAAACGATGCCGCCGCCCAGGTAGTACGCGGAAGCACCTGGCACAGCGACGAGCGCGGCGTTGATCAATCCACCCGCGGAGGACTCGGCGACGGCCAGCGTTTCGCGGCGCTCCTTGAGCAGCTTTCCGACACTACTGCCCAGCGCGGTGAGCGATTCCATGGCGCGTCTTCCCGGAAGTCCGGTGGACACGCATTGTCGCGCACACGACTCGCCGAGCGCTACCCCCTGCTTCCCCGACGATTGCGGGCCCGCGCGCGCTCAGCGGACGTCGCGACCCTGCGGCCGGGTGCCGGGCTCGAAAAAGAAGGGTTGATTGGCGGCGGCACTCTTGGGTGGTCGGGCTTGTTGCGGCTCGGCGTAGAACACCGGCCGGTCCTTGCCTTCCGGGCCGGCCTTGAAGAGATTCCTGGCGCGGAGGCCGGTGCCCCGCTCGCTCGCCTCGCGTTGCGCCTTGTGCAACTGCTCGGCGAGCTTCTGGTCCCACGGAAGCACGTAGAAATGCGGTTCGTCGGAGCCGGCCACGCGCAGCCAGAGGTAGATGCTCTCGCCCTCGCGCAGATCCGCGCCGAGGACCTTGGTCTCGGCGAGCTCGACGTTGTGCCATTCGAGTGCGATGGGCTTCGGTCGGCTCAAGAGCTCGATCAAGCTGACGTAGGTGAGCGGCACGAAGAGCGCGGTGATCGTGAGCGCCGCGATCTTGATCCACAGCGCGCGCGGCGCCCAGACCGCGATGGCGGCGAGCGCGGTCGCAAGGCCGAGCGACAGGGCGAAGAGGTTGAGGACCGGATTCATTGCGCACCACCCTGTGCAC
>JBAVOG010000269.1:0-7121 GCA_049691875.1 Burkholderiales bacterium
GTGCGTGCGCTCGCCAGGGCGCGCTCCCGCGCGCGCCGCGCACCGACACCCGCCGCGAGGATGCCAGCGACACCGAGCGTGCCGAAGACGAGCAGCCGTCGGCGGCGAAACGCGCCGGACTTCTGCCCCGGCGCGAAAACTTCGTGTGAACGGACTGCTGCGTCGGTAATGACGCCGGCGGGCAGCAGCGATGCGGCGCGATCCGGCGCGGAATCGGCAAGGGCTTCGCGAAAGCTTCGCGAGACGAGCGTGGCGCCGTGCTGTGCGAATCCCGCGATCGATGCGCCGGCCGCGAGCCCGTCGCCGAACAGTACCGGGCCGTGCCCGCCATCCAGTGTGAGTTTGACCGGGCCGTGATTGATTCCGATCGAGAGCGGCAGCGCGGGCGCAGCGGCTCGCACGCGACTACCGAGGTCGAGCGCGCTCACGGGTCCATCGAGCAGAACGACTGCCGCGCCTTCGCGCGTCTCCAGCACGATCCGCTCGGCTACGGGGACCGGTGCGATCGCGGCGGCGAGCGCGGCATCCAGCGTCTCCTTCAGTTGCACCTGCTCCGCAACTGGCCGCACGCCGAAACCGGCGAGGCTGAAGAACACGATATTGGCGGAATGGGCGTCTGCTTTAGGCATGGCGTGGTGCCACGGCGATCGCCGGACCCGGGATTCGGCCCGGGCGCGGCGTAGGCGAGTGCGAGGATCGGATCATGGCCACCCTGCAAGAAATGCACCTGTCATCCTGCCATCAGGACGGCCGTGGCGAGAGGAAAGCCTCCACACGAGGGGGCGCGTTGGATGATTACCGAGGGCATTTGGCGGGACGCCATCCCGCCCGGGCGACGAAAATCGTCACTTTCCGCTGAATTTCGGCCTGCGCTTCTCCTTGAACGCGCGGCGCCCTTCGGCATAGTCGGCGCTCGCGAAGCATTCCTGCACGAAGGCCCGACAGGCTGCGGCGTCGAAGTCCGCATGCGATTTGAGAAGTTCACGGATGATGCGCTTGGCGGCGCGCATGGTGAGCGGCGCGTTGTCGGCGAACAACGCGCAGTAGTCGAGGACCGAATCTTCCAGCGCCGCGGCCGGCACCACGCGATTCAGGAGGCCCATCGCGAGCGCCTCTTCCGCATCGAACTGACGTCCCGTCAGGAGCACTTCGCGGGCGTTGGCGGGGCCGATCGTGTCGACGAGATTCTTGGTGGAGGACGCGCGGTAGGCGAGACCGAGCCGTGCCGCAGGGATGCCGAGCCGCGCATCGTCCGCGGCGATGCGCAAGTCGCTCGCGAGCGCGATGTTCAATCCTCCGCCCAGGCAGAAGCCTCGGATCATCGCCAGTACCGGCACATCGCATTGCTGCAGTCGCAGTTGCGCGCCCTCGGCGATCTCCTCGTAGCGCTGCACGCCGGCGCTGTCGGCGCGCGCGTGGTCGAACTGCGAGATGTCGGCGCCCGACACGAACGCCTTGTCGCCCGCGCCAGTGAGCACGATGGCGCGCATCTCGGGTTCGGCGGCGAAACGGTCGAGCGCACGCGGGATCGCCTCCCACATGTCCACCGAGATCGCGTTGCGCCGCGCAGGGTTGTTGAACGTGATCCAGCCGATCGGGCCCTGCTTCTCCACGATCAGGCGCTCCGTCAGCTCGCCCACCCCGAACACGGGCGCCCGCGGCGTTGCCGCGATTTCTTCTCGTGCGCTCACACTCCCCCCTGCGCGTGCAATGCCGCTATCTCGGCGGGGCTGTAACCCAGCTCGGCGAGCACTTCGTCGGTGTGCTGGCCGATTTCCGGCGTCGCGCTCACGACGGCGGCAGGCGTGCGCGAGAGGCGCGCCGCCTGGTTGAGCACGCGGAATTTTCCGAGTCGGGGATGCTCCACTTCGACGGCGGCCTGCAGGTGCGCCACTTGCGGATCCGCAAACACCTGGTCCACCGAGTAGATCGGGCCGCACGGCACGCCGGCGCGATTGAGGGTTTCGACCCACTCGGCGCTCGCGCGTTTGGCGAGGGTGGCATTCAGCTCCGCGTTCAGCTCGATGCGATGCTTGGCGCGGTTCGCGTTGCTGGCGAATTCGGGGCGCGCGAGCAGATCCTCGCGCTCGATCGCCTTGCACAACCGCTGCCACATCCCGTCGCCGCTCGTGGCGACGTTCAGATGGCCATCGGCGGTCGCGTACGCGGAGGTCGGCATGCTGGTGGGATGGTCGTTGCCGACTTGCGGCGCGACCTCGCCTTTCATCAGGTAGCGCGCGGCCTGGAAATCGAGCAGCGTGATGCCGGCCTGCAGGAGCGAGCTCTGAACCCACTGCCCCTTGCCGGAGGTCTCGCGCTCGAGGAGCGCCGTCATGATGCCGAGCGCGGCGATCATGCCTGCGGTGAGATCCGCAATTGCCGCGCCGGTCCGCATGGGCCCCCTGCCGGGCTCCCCCGTGACCGACATGAGGCCGCTCATCCCCTGCGCGATCTGATCGAAGCCGGGTCGCTGGCGATAGGGGCCATCCTGGCCGAACCCCGAGATGCTCGCGAGCACGATGCGCGGATTGATGCGCGCAAGCGTCTCGTAGTCGAAGCCCAGCCGCGCTTTCACGTCGGGACGGTAGTTCTCGACCAGCACGTCCGCGGACTTCACCAGCCGCTCGAACACCGGCCGCGCCTCGGGCAGCTTGAGATTGAGCGTTAGCGAGCGCTTGTTGCGGTGGAGGTTCTGCATGTCCGGACCGTCGCGCGGCCCGCCCATTCCTTCGTTGGGATCCACGCCGGGCGGCGACTCGATCTTGATCACGTCGGCGCCGAAATCGGCGAACTGCCGGACGCAGGTCGGGCCCGCGCGCACGCGGGTCAGGTCGAGGATGCGAAAGCGCGCGAGCGCACGCGAAGGGGTGGGGTGAGACACGGTGCCGGTCGATTATGGCGGCGTGCATATCGCGTCGCAAGCGGGATCGCCCGATGCGGCGCGCCCCGGGGCTCGGGGCGACCTGTGCAGAGTGTGCCGAGTGGGTCCAAAATGACATCTTTTTCGTCTTTCGCGGTCGCGTGCCCCAGGAGGGCCCCATGGCACAAGAGAAATTTCTGATTGCACCGCATTTCCGGCTGCATGAGTGGGTGGCCGAGGAAAAGGGCTACTTCGCCGCCGAGGGGCTCGAGTACGAATTCCGTGAGTACATCAGCGCGCAGGACCAGGCGAAGAAGCATCACCTCGGCGACAAGGTCGGCGCCTACCAGACCTTCGAAAAAGGCCGCTCGTGCGACGTGAGCGGCGCCTGCCACTGGACGGTCAACGTCGCCGCCTCGACCGGCAAGGGCAAGCTCTATCGCGATGCCTATTCGGTCGCGCCGGCCGCCGTGTTCGTGCCGCCCGAGTCGGACATCAGGGATCCGTCACAGCTCGTCGGCGTGCCGATTTCGGTTGGCTTCCAGTCTGGCAGCCACTACTCGACCATTCAGGCGCTCGAGCAGTACATGCCGCTCGACGACATAAAGCTGACGTTCAGCGAAGGCATGCTCTTCAGCCGCATGGAAGAACTCTTCGATCGCAAGGTCCCCGCGGCGGCGCTCTTCAGCGGTCCATACTATTTCCTCGAGCAGCTCGGATTCCGCAAAGTGATCGACGCGACGTTCATGATGGCCACGATGATCACGGGCAATCCCGACCCCGAGGACGTGCGGAAGTACTACCGCGCGCTACGAAAGGCGCAGCGCGACATCGACCTGCGGCCGGAACTCTACACGCACTACTACCGGAACGAATTTCCCGCGCGCTTCCAGGACCAGATGGACCCGCGCCGCTGGGGCCCTGGCGAGCGCATCGTCTTTGAGCCCTACACGCGCGAGGTATTCGAGGAATCCTTCGAGTGGATCGCGGCGCGCCGCATCTTTCCGGAAGGTCAGATGGGCACGGGCAACTACGAGCAGGCGACGGTCTCGTACGCTTAGACAGGTGAAGCGCGCGCCAGCACGCTCACTTGTTCAGCTTGATGGCGCGCTCGAGGAAGAGCTTCTCCGCGCCTTGAACGAGGCTGCTTTGCGTGTTCGCCGCGCAATACCCGTCCATCCACTTCCACACCACCTCGGTGTCGAGCTCGTCGCTCCCCTTGGTCCCCCAGAAATTGACGTCTAGGCCGATGGCCAGTCCCGAGAAATAGCCGGTCAGCCAGGTTTTTTCGTACTTCGCATCGTCCTGTGCGCGCCCCTTTGCCCAGAGCGCACAGCTCGGGGCGCCGCGCAAGGCGATGTCGGCGGCGAGCGCGTTCGTGGCAGGCTGAAGCGAAAGAGTACCGAGCAGCACTGCGCAGGCCAGAGCAGGTCGTTTCATGATACGAAGTTCCTCGGGGCCGTTCGTGCAGCGCCAGCTTGCGATGCGCAGCATCCGGCGCGTCAATTGACGCAATATAGCGGAAGGTGCGGGGTCGCTCACGCAGCGCGGGCGCGGTGGGTGCGTGCAGTGATCGAATCGTTGCTATACGTTGTTAAAGGAGGAGGACGAAGATGTCGTTTCAAGGACAGATGGCGATGGTCACCGGCGCAGGCTCGGGCATCGGGCGGGCGACGGCGTGCATGTTCGCCGCGCGCGGCGCGACCGTGGCGGTAGTCGACATAGACGGCGCATCGGCGCACGAGACGGTCAAGATGATCAAGGCCGCCGACGGACGCGGCGCGGCGTATGCAGCGGACACGAGCAAGGCCGCGGATCTCGACGCGGCGATGACGAGTGCCGTGCGCGATCTCGGACCGCTGCGGATCATGTTCAACAACGCGGGCATCCTCGACGGCTACTTCGACGTGGACGAGCTCGAGGAGGCGACCTGGCGCCGGGTGCTCGACATCGATCTGACCGGGGTGTTTCTGGGCTGCAAGCGGGCGCTGCGTGAGATGCTGCCCGCCGGCCGGGGCCGGATCGTCAACATGTCCTCGGTGGCGGGTCTCAACGGCACGGGCGGGGGCGCAGCTTACATCGCCGCCAAGCACGGCGTCGTCGGGCTCACGCGGCAAATGGCGGTGGTCTACGCCGCGCGCGGCGTCCGGGTCAACTGCGTCTGTCCCGGGGCCATCCCGACCGGGCTGCGCACGCACTCGCAGGCGCTGCTCGGTCCGGGAATTCCGGATATCAGCGGACGGGGTGTCGCGGTGAATGATGCGCAGGTCCGCGCGCTCGTCCCCGCGGGCGAACGCGGCACGGTGGACGACATCGCTTCGGCCGTGTGCTGGCTCGTCTCGGACGAGGCCGGTTATGTGAACGGGCACGCACTCATTGTCGATGGCGGCTGGCGCGCGACGTGACCTAGCGGCGGCCAGGCGGGCGATTCAGGAGCGGGATGCGCCGGCGCCAGTGAAGTGGCGCACTAGTGCGAGCACGATGATGAAAGCGAGGCCCGCGGCGCCGTAGAGAACGATCTCGAGGGGCCAGAGGTTGTGGGACTTCGGATCGCGAGCGGTGTCGATCACGATACGCCCGACGACGAACGCGATCACCGCAAAGGGGAGCGCGGCCGCGAGTCGCCATCCGCCGCGCCACTTCCACAGCGCCCACAGGGGCGCGCCAACGCACGCGAGCACCGATGCCACCAGCACCGGCGGAATCAGCAGCCCGAGCACGACGTCCCACGTGCTTGCGGGCCGCGCAGCCTCGGCGCGCCGCTCCGCCTCCCAAGCTGCTGCGGTCACCTGCTTCAGCTCCGCGACCCAGGGTGCCGTCGCGTCGGCAGCCGGCCCTTCGCCCCAGCGGAGCTTGACCGGGTAGGTCGCGACCTCCCGCTCGAAATAGGGCTTGCCGCCTCCTGCTAAGATCCGAATCTCGTCGACTTCCACGGGCTGGGAAAAGGAGATCCAGCCGAGCGCGTGGCCGGATCCCGACCACTTTGCCGATGCGTTGGACTTCCAGCCGCCCAATTGCTTGCCGCGGGAATACGCCCGCGTCCAGAAACCGACCGGCTCGTCGGCGTCGAACTGGATCCGCACGTAGAATGCCTGATCGCGGCCCAGCGTCGCCTCCGCGGGCGGATCGGTCGCGACGACGCGCGCGCGGACATCCGCCTGGGCCACGCCCGCGGCGAGCGCGACGCTCAGCAAGAATGCCAGACGCATCGCCGTAAACGTAGCATGGCCGATTGCCGCGAACGTTCGTCGCGTCGATCGCGATGCGAAGAATTTGGCGGCGTGACGCGCGTCGGGGGCGCCACGCCCTATGCGGGCCTTGGAACGGAGGGTTGCGGTAACCTACGCTCCTCGCCTGAAACCGTGTAGCCCCGATCCCCATGAACCGACCCGAATCCAGCATGTCCGGAAGACAGTCTTTCGCGGACGTCACGCACGAGGAAGCGCTGGCGCGTGCCTGCGCGCTCGTTCCGATGCTGCGCGAGCGCGCTGCCCGGGCCGAGGCACTGCGTGCAATGCCCGAGGAGACCATGGCGGACTTGCGCTCGAGCGGTCTGCTCCGCTACCAGAGCCCCAAGCGCTGGGGCGGCATGGAGCTGCCGTTCTTCACGATCATCGATATCGTCGCGGAGGTCGGCAAGGGCTGCGCCTCGACTTCCTGGAACCTGCACAACTTCGCGAACCACGCGTGGATGCTCGCGATGTACGACGATCGTGCGCAGGACGAAATCTGGGGCGAGGACCCCGACATGCCCATCGCGGGGGGCATCGCATTTCCGCAGGGACGCGGACGCAAGGTCGACGGCGGCTACGTCATCGGCGGCTACTGGAACTTCTGCAGCGGCATCGATCACAGTCCGTGGAGCATGTTCGCGGCAACGGTGCGCGACCGGGACGACGGGCCGCCGGTCGACTACCGGATGTGCCTCGTGCCGCGCAGCGAGTTCGAGATCGTCGACGACTGGCATGTGCTCGGCATGTGCGGAACGGGCAGCAAGTCGGTGCGCGGCAAGGAGATTTTCGTGCCCGAGCACCGTGCGCTGTCGATGCTTGCGATCCGCGGGGGCGGCGATTTTCCCGGGGCGAAATCGAACCCCGGGCCGCTGTTCCGGGTGCCGCTCGTCGCGATGGCGGGGCATTTCGCCGGAGCCACCGCGCTCGGCAACGCGGAAGGCGCGCTCGAGCTGACCATCGCGGCCATCAGGGAACGCGAGACGAACTACACCGCCTCGCGCATGAGCGACTTCCAGGCGGTCCAGATC
>JBAVOG010000270.1:0-4901 GCA_049691875.1 Burkholderiales bacterium
GCGCATGCGCGCATTTTGCGCACGGCAGGGGCCGGCGCGCGACCGGCGATCCCGCGCAGACGCGATCGCAGAGCCGTGCAGCGCCTCAGGAAAGACTTTGGACATTGCAGAGGATCGGCCTCGTAGACCTTGCGGATCAACCGCGCCCAGGTCGCCTTGACTCGGGCGACGAACCGACTTTCTTCGCGGTGCTGATGGACGCGGTGCGCGTGTGCTCGCTCGGGCAGATCCCGCATGCGCTGTTCGAGGTGGGCGGACAGTATCGACGGAGCACGCAGCGCCGTGGGTCACTGCCGCTGATGCGCTGGCGGCGGCCGGGCAGTGCTACCGACTGTATCGGGCCGCCGAGGGGCGCTGGATCGTTGCGCCCGGCAACACGCAGTCGTGACCCACTCAGCTACCCGCGACCCGCGAACGGGGCGACGGCGCCGCCTGCGCGGTGTTTCTGCGCCACGCGGCGGGCGTGGTGCCGAGCTCGCGCTTGAAGGCGCGATTGAATGCGGCTTCCGAGTCGTAGCCGCACTCCGCCGCAATGCTGGCAAGACTCGCGTGCTCCGCACGCAGCCGCTGCGCCGCCACGGTGAGCCGCCAGCGGGTGAGGTACTGCATCGGTGGCTGGCCGACGAGTCCGGCGAAGCGCTGGGCAAGCGCCGAGCGTGACAAGCCGACTTTCCCGGCGAGCTCGTCGACGGTCCATTGGTGGCCGGGACGCTCGTGCATGAGTCCGAGCGCGCGACCGACGAATCGGTCGCGCAGCCCTGCCAGCCAGCCGATCCGATCCTCCGGCATCAGCTCGATGTAGCGGCGCAGCGCCTCCGCGAAAAGCAGCTCGGAAAGCTTGGCAAGGACCGTCTCGCCGCCCGGTCGCGAAGCCGCGGTCTCATGGGTCCCCATCTGCATGAGGCTTCTCATCCAGACGGTCGCCGGCCCTTCGCCGACCGGTACGCGAACGATCCTCGGCAACGCTTCGAGCAGCGGACGGCTCAGGCGCTCGTCGCAGATGAGGAATCCGCATGCGAAGCGGGTGGTCTCGCCCCCTCCCCCGTGCCGAATGGTCATCAGCCCATTAGCAGCCGCTGGTCGAACCAGGTCGTCGCTCGGCTGCGGCACGAGCTGCAGGTCACTGCCGAGGAAATGATCGGCATCTCGCGCCAGGATCACGACGTCGCCCGCCTCGATCTCCAGCGGCTCGCCGCCCGAAGCCAGTCGGATCTTGCAGTGCCCTTCGGTGAGATGGTGAAAGAAGATGACGTTTCCGCCGGGGGGCAGTGGACGCGTGACCGGCCGGTCGGAGCGCGACAGGACGCACCAAGGCGCGGTGAATTCGGCGTCCAGGAAAACCGCACCGGTCAGGCGCAGCACGCGAAGCGCGTCGGATAAGACGTCCACCCTGAAATTATCGGCAATTTCGGCAAATCGGGAGCCTCCGGCAAACCGCGTAGAGCCTCGGCAAGTACGCCGGGAGGTGCGATCAGGATACTTCCGATCGGAGGCAACCGCCCGGACGAGGGACGGGTCCGGAACATCAACTGGACGGAGGGACACGACATGACGATGGTCGCTTTGAAGGAGACCGCCCCACAGCGCAAGCGGGATTGGCCAGCGCTCGCGCAGGAACTCGGTGTGGTGTTTGCGGAGCGGGCGGCCGCGCTCGACGAGGAAGATCGCTTCGTCGGCGAGAACTACGCCGACCTCAAGTCACGCGGGCTGATTTCCGCGGGCGTTCCGGCCGAGCTCGGAGGCGCCGGCGCCACCCACGCCGAGATGTGCGAGGTCATTCGGACGATCGGCCGCCACTGCGGGTCCACGGCACTCGCATTCTCGATGCACACCCACCAGGTGCTGACGAACGCGTGGCGTTGGCGGCACGCATCGGCGCCGGTGGAGGGGCTGCTCAAACGCGTTGCCACCGAGCGGATCGTTCTCCTCTCGAGTGGCGGGTCGGACTGGCTTCACGGCTCCGGCACGGCCACGCGCGTCGACGGGGGATTCCGCGTGAACGCCCGCAAGGTGTTCACGAGCGGTGCGCCGGCGGGTGATCTGCTGCTCACCAGCGCGGTCTACGACGACCCGGAAGGCGGACCGACGGTCCTGCACTTCGGCGTTCCGATGAGTTCGGACGCAGTGCGCATCGAGTCGACCTGGCGCGTGATGGGCATGCGTGCAACCGGCTCGCACGATGTCCTGATCCGGGACTACTTCCTGCCGGATGCCGCCGTCGGCGGCAGGCGACCGCAGGGGTTGTGGCACCCGCTCTTCCACATCATCTCGATGCTTGCGATCCCGCTCATCTACAGCGCCTACGTGGGCGTGGCCGAGGCGGCGCGCGATCGGGCGATCGCGCTGGCAGGCAAGCGGCGCAGCGACAGCCATCTGCTGCAGATCTTTGGCGCCTTGGAGACCGATCTCGCTGCGACGCGGCTCGCGCACGCCGAAATGGTGGCGGCCGCCGCGACCGATGTGCCGGGACCGGCGACCACCAACCGTATCTTTATCGCGCGCAACATCCTCGCGCGTGCGGCGATCGAGACGGTGGAATCCGCGATGCAAGTCGCAGGCGGTCAAGGCTTCTATCGCGCCGCCCACCTCGAGCGCCTGTTCCGCGACGTGCAGGCGGCCCGCTACCATCCGCTACAGGAAGGGCTGCAGCGCGAGCTCGCGGCACGCGTGGCGCTCGGTCTCGATATTGACGGAAGGTGAATCGCCCGCGACGCGCAAGCGGCTGCAGGACGCGGTGATCCGGAACGAGAGCGTCTTCGCGGTGCTGATGGATGCGGCGCGTGTCTGCTCGCTCGGGCAGATCACGCATGCGCTGTTCGAGGTGGGCGGACAGTACCGGCGGAGTATTTGACAAGGCAGGCGGCTATCCGCCCGCCACGCCCTGCGTGTTGACGTAGAGCGTATAGAGCGAGGTGGTGGCCGCCATGAACAGGCGGTTGCGATGCAGCCCGCCGAAGCAGACATTGGCACAACGCTCCGGAAGCTCGATGCGGCCGATCAGCCGCCCCTCCGGATTGAAAACGTGCACGCCGTCGAGTCCGGCCTCGCCCATGCCCCAGCCGCACCAGAGGTTGCCGTCCACGTCCACGCGGAATCCGTCGGGCGTGCCTTTCGGGCCGGCGTCGATCAGCACACGTCGGTTGGCGAGCGTCGTCCCGCCGACCACGTCGTAGGCGAGGATCTTGCGCGGCACCGAGCGCGACTCGACGATGTAGAGGATCGACTCATCGGGCGAGAAGGCGAGGCCGTTCGGCTGGTCGATGCCCTCTGCGACGACGGAGAGCGCACCCGAGGGATCGATGCGGTACACGTGCGTCGGAATTTCCGGCTCGGCCTTCGCGCCCTCGTACCAGCCCAGGATTCCGAAGCTCGGGTCGGTGAACCAGATCGAGCCGTCGGTCTTGCAAACAATGTCGTTCGGCGAATTGAGCCGCTTGCCCTCGAATCGATCGGCGAGCACGGTCAGCGTGCCGTCGGGCTCCGTGCGGACCACCCGCCGCCCGCCATGCTCGCAGGTCAGGAGTCGCCCCTGCCGGTCGCGCGTGTTGCCGTTCGCGTAGCCCGAGGGCCGGCGCCACGGCCCCACCGCGCCGGTCATCTCGTCCCATCGCCACATGCGGTCGCCGGGCACGTCGCTCCAGAGGAGGCAGCGCTGGTCCCCGATCCACACCGGGCCCTCCGCCCATCGCGTGATGCCGGTGGCGAGCCGCTCGATCTTGGCGAGCGGCAGGCGATAGCGGGTGAAGGAAGCATCCACATCCTTGACCGCGATGTCGGGGACGCGCCCGCTGGGGATCCAGGTCTCACTCATGGTGCCCGGAAGTATACTGGCCTCCCAATGGCCGGGTCGTGGACGACCAGCCCGGCGTTCGCCGAGCTCAGCCGCTCGTCGGACAAGGAAAAGCAGTCGCAGCTCAAGCGGCTGCGGGATTACCAGAAGCGGCGTGCCAAGGAATCACCCGCGATGCCATGACGGGAATCGGAGCAATTGCAGCGCCGCCGCGCCTCTTCAACCGGCAGTTGATCTGCATCAACCCGCCGGTCGGCCGACTTACCAAACTCCCAGCCATAGCTCCCGTCAGTGAAGGGAAGTGAGGCATGTGTCTCGCGATTCCGATGCGCGTCGTCGCCGAGGGGCAGCTCGAGGCGTTGTGCGAGGGACGTGGCGAGCGGCGCCAGATCGACCTGACGCTGGTCGGCCCGCAGCCGGAGGGAACCTGGGTCGTCGCGTTCCGCGACGTCGCGCGCCAGGTTCTGACTGCAGACGAGGCGCACGCGCTCAACCTCGCGCTCGACGGCCTGGAGGTTGCGTTACGCGGCGGCACGGCGGATTTCGACGTCTACTTCCCCGATCTCGCCGGACGCACCCCCACGCTACCCGAGCATCTCCAGTCGGAGGACGGCGACAGATGACTCCGCAGGGTCCAGGCGCCTCGCAACGCGTGGAGTCGATTTCGTGAGCATCGAAGGGGCGCTCTCGGTCGCGGTGGACTGGGATGGCCGACAGATCAATGTTGCACGCGTGCGCTCGACGCGACCACGCGACCTCGCGCAGGTGCTGGTCGGCCAGCGGGCGGCCGACGCCGTCGCGATGGTGCCGAGATTGTTCTCGATCTGCGGCAGATCGCAGGCCGTGGCCGCGGCGCTCGCGTGCGAGTGCGCAGCCGAAATCGAACCCGACGCGGCGGTGCAGCGGTGCAGGCGGGAGCTCGTCGACGCCGAAATCGTCCACGAATACCTCTGGCGCATCCTGCTGGACTGGCCGCGGGCGATCGGCGACGCGGGGGACGCTCCGCTTCTGGCCAGGGTTCGCGCGCGGCTCACCGAAGCCATTGCGGGTTCCGAGTGGGCGATGCGCTACGCGCCCGATCGCTCAGCACGCGAGGCGTCCACGTGGGATG
>JBAVOG010000271.1:0-6379 GCA_049691875.1 Burkholderiales bacterium
GCTGATGAACCACGTCGCCTCGGCCTGGCGCAAGCGTCGGTGCGCGATCTCGTCGCGAAACTCGTCGGGCCAGGGCTGGTCGGCGATGAGCAGCAGGTCCGCACCGAGGAGCTGATGGGCGTCACGCACCAGCGCCTGGCGGACGCGATCGGCGAAGAATGCGACGCTCGTGACGCTCGCCACCGCGATCACGAGGGCCGCAGCCAGGACGCGCAACTCTCCTGCCCGCCAGTCGCGAGCGAGCATGCGAAGCGGCAATGCCGTGCGCCCGATCATCGCCGTCCGCCGTCGATCACGCCACTCATGCGGTCGCGCCAGCCACGATCCGCCCGCCGGCAAGCCGCACGATTCGATTGCAACGTCGCGCGAGCAGTTCGTCGTGCGTCACGAGTAACAGAGTCGTTCCATTCTCCGCGTTCAGCTGAAACAGGAGGTCGATAATTCCTTCCCCGGTCGCCGCGTCGAGATTGCCGGTCGGCTCGTCGGCGAGCAGGAGCTTGGGTTGCACGACGAACGCCCGAGCGAGCGCGACACGCTGCTGCTCGCCGCCGGACAGGGTTTTCGGATAGTGCGCGAGGCGCTCTGCGAGACCCACGTGCGCCAGCATGGTGCGCGCCGCGGACTCTGCATCGCTCCGGTTGGCGAGCTCCAGCGGTAACGATACGTTCTCGAGCGCGTTCAGCGCGGGCAGCAGCTGGAACGACTGGAATACGAAGCCGAGGAGCCGCGCGCGCAGCCGCGCGCGTCCGTCCTCGTCGAGCTCGAAGAGTTCCTCGCCGTCGATCCGAACCGAGCCCGCGCTGGGCGTGTCGAGCCCCGCGAGCAGTCCGAGCAGCGTCGACTTGCCCGAACCGGACGCCCCGACGACGGCGACCGCCTCGCCGGGCATGACCTCGAGGTCGATATCCGTCAGAATCGCGAGGAGCGAATCGCCGCTGCGAACGCTCTTTGACAGGCCGGTCGTGCGGACGATCGGCAAAGCGGATGAATCGGTCATGCTCAGGAAATTGATCCTAGTCGTACTTGTTGCAGCCTGGTGCCCCGCTGCCGCCGCGGCCACGATCCTCGTCTTCGGCGACAGCCTCTCGGCCGCTTACGGCATCGGCGCCCGGGAGGGTTGGCCCACCCTCCTCGAAGAGCGCCTGCGCCGGAAAGGCATCGATTATACCGTCGCGAACGCGAGCATCAGCGGGGAGACTTCGAGCGGCGGCGCCACACGAATCGGCGGGACGCTCGAGCGCACCCGACCTTCGATCGTGATCGTCGCGCTTGGTTCCAACGACGGATTGCGCGGCCTCCCCATCAGCCAGATGAAGGCGAATCTCACACGGATCGTTCGCGCGGCGAAGAGTGCCGGAAGCAAGGTGCTGATTGTCGGCAATAGGATGCCGCCGAACTACGGGCCCCGTTACACGCGGGAATTCGAGCAGACCTTCGTCGAGATCGCCAGGGACCAGAAAGCAGCGCTCGTGCCGTTCATGCTCGAAGGGATCGCGAGCACGCGGGAAAACTTTCAGGCCGACAACCTGCATCCGACGGCTGCCGCGCAGCCGATCATCCTCGACACGATCTGGCAGGGGCTCGCGCCCCTGCTCCCGCGCAGCTCCGTGCCGCGCTGACCCGCTCAGACCACACTCACCCGCGGCATTCCATCGCCCAGCGAACCGATCACCCGCGCATCCGCGAACCCGTCATCCCGGAAGATCGCGATCACCTCTTCCACGGACTCGGGCGCGCAGGTGACCAGCAGCCCACCGCTCGTCTGAGGATCAGTCATCAGGTTCGTTTTCCAGTGCGAGAAATCCTTCGGAAGCACGAGGTCGCGACCGTACCCTTGCCAGTTCCGGTCGGATGCCCCTGTTACCACCCCCCGCGCAGCCCATTCACGCGCCACCGGAAGAATCGGCACGTCGTCGAATTTCACCGACGCCGCGAGCTTCGAGCCCCGGCAGATCTCGAGCAGGTGACCGGCAAGGCCGAATCCGGTGACATCTGTCAGCGCGTGCACGCCGGTCAGTTCGGCGAGCCGGGCACCCGGTGTGTTGAGCTTCGTCGTGGCGGCGAGCATCTCGCTGTAACCATCGTTCGAAAGCTGACCTTTCTTGAGCACCGCCGAAAGAATTCCGACGCCGAGCGGCTTCCCCAGCACCAGCACGTCGCCCGCCCGAGCGCCATCGTTGCGCTTGACCTTGTCCGGATGGACCACGCCGAGCGCCACCAGGCCGTAGATCGGCTCGAGTGTGTCGATCGAATGTCCGCCCGCGATCGGGATGCCGATCGACTCGCACACGGAATCGCCCCCCGCAATGATGCGCTGGATCACCTCGACGGGCAGCTTCTCGAGCGGCATGCCGACGATCGCCAGCGCGAAGATCGGTTGGCCGCCCATCGCGTACACGTCGGAGATCGCGTTCGTCGCGGCGATGCGGCCAAAGTCGTACGGGTCGTCGACGATGGGCGTGAAGAAATCCGTCGTCGCCACGATGGCTTGTTGATCGTTCAGTCGATAGACGGCCGCGTCGTCGCTCGACTCGATGCCCACCATCAGCGCCGCCGGCAGGCCGCGCACCGGCGCCTTGGCCAGAATTTCCGACAGGACGGCCGGCGCGATCTTGCAACCGCAGCCGCCCCCGTGACTGAACTGGGTCAGGCGAATCGGGGCCTCGTCGGGTGCGTTCATCCGGGATCTCCTTGCAGCGCCCGCGCGGCGCGAGTGTAGAATCGACCGGTATTGTCACCCATTCTTGCAGCGCTGGAGGATCGGTTCGCCGCGTTCGCCCGATACAGACGAGTGAAGTTTCCGGAATCCGTATCCGTTGCACAGATCGACCTCTTCGACGAGGTGATCGACGTCCGCTCGCCCGCGGAGTTTGCCGAAGACCACCTACCAGGCGCGCTCAGCCTGCCGGTATTGGACGACGCCGAACGTGCCGAGATCGGGACGCTCTACAAGCAGGTTTCGCCCTTCGAATCGAAGCGGCGTGGTGCGGCGCTGGTCGCGCGCAATATCGCACGGCATCTCGAGACGACTTTCGCGGACAAGGGTCGCGCATGGCGACCGCTCGTGTATTGCTGGCGCGGCGGAAAGCGTTCTGGCGCGATGGTTCACATGCTGCGCGAAGTCGGCTGGCAGGCCGCGCAGCTCGAGGGCGGATACAAGGCGTACCGCCGCGATGTGGTGGACAGGCTCGAGACGCTGCCCGAGCAATTCCGCTATCTCGTTCTATGCGGCGAAACCGGCAGCGCGAAGAGCCGACTCCTCGTGGCGCTGGCTCGCGCGGGTGCGCAAGTGCTGGACCTCGAAGGCCTCGCGCGGCATCGCGGATCGGTGCTCGGCAATCTGCCCGCGGAGCCGCAGCCCTCGCAGAAGATGTTCGAGACGCAGGTGTGGGACGTCATGCGCCGCCTCGAACCGGCGCGCCCGGTGTTCGTGGAGGCCGAGAGCAAGAAGATCGGCCAGTTGCAGGTGCCCGAGGGTCTCATACATCGCATGCGCGCGGCCGAGTGCATCCGCCTCGACGTTCCCGCAGCCGAGCGCGTCAAGTTCCTGATCGACGAGTACGCTCACTTTCTTGCCGACCCCGCCACCCTGAAGGCGCAGCTCGACTGCCTGGCCAGCCTGCACGGCAAGGACACGATCGGCGCCTGGAAGTCGCACGTCGATCGAGCCGCATGGTCCAGGCTCGTCACGGAGCTCCTGGCGAATCACTACGACCCCGCCTATCAGCGCTCCACGCACAAGAATTTTCCCCGCCTCGCGGACGCACATATCGTGCGACTCGCGAGCCTCGCGCCCGAAGCAATCGAGCGCGCTGCACGCGATCTCCTCGCTCACGTCGGGGACAAGGCTCCGGCACTCAGCTTGAGTAGCTGAAGCAGTGCGACAGCGCTGGTGCCCGACCGGATTGGCTTTCCGGCACTTTGCGGCCGGCCCTGCTCAAAGCCCCCCAAGCACTTTCAGGTGCTGTACGACGGAGCGGCCGAGCGCGGTGAGCGAATAGCCGCCTTCGAGCATCGACACCACGCGCCCATTGCCGGTGCGATCGACGACGTCCTTCACCTTCGCGGTGACCCACGCGTAGTCGGAATCGATGAGGCGCAACATTGCCATGTCGTCTTCGATGTGCGCGTCGAATCCCGCGGAAAAATAGACCATCTCGGGGCGAAAGGCATCGAGCGCGGGCATCCAGAACCGCTCGACTGCAGCACGAAAACCGTCGCTTCCCGTGCCGGCTGGAAGCGGCACGTTGACCATGTTCGCCGCGGGCGAGTCTGTCCCGCTGTAAGGATAGAAAGGGTGCTGGAACGTGCTCACCATGAGCACGCGGTCGTCATCCGAGAAAATCTCCTCTGTCCCATTGCCGTGATGAACGTCGAAGTCGACGATGGCGACACGTTCCAGGCCATGTGCCTCCAGCGCGTGCATGGCGGCAATCGCCACATTGTTGAAGATGCAGAAGCCCATGGAACGCGTGCGCGTTGCGTGGTGTCCTGGCGGCCGCACACTGCAAAATGCGTTCGGATGCTTGCCCGACAGGACGAGATCGGTGGCGAGCACGCCTGCTCCGGCCGCTCGCAGTGCCGCGGCCCACGTGTGCGGGCACATCGCAGTGTCCGGATCGAGATGCACGATACCTCGTGCAGGTGCGTGGGCTTCGACGGCTTCGATATACGGCCGCGGGTGCACCCGCAAAAGCTGCTCCATTTCCGCCAAAGGCGCTTCGTAGCGCGCGAGCAGATCCGCGATGCGGGCGGAGATCATGCTGTCTTCGATCGCGGAGAGCCGGGCCGGGCATTCTGGGTGATGTGCGCCCATGTCGTGACGTATGCAATCGACATGAGAAATGAATGCCGTCCAGCCAGTTGCCATATATTCCTCATTCCCGCCGCGCAGTGCGATGCAATCATAGCCGAATTGCGCGTAGACTAAGATTTTCAAGCAGTTCCGCACCTTTCTTGTCGAATTTTTCAGCCGCCTCGTGCCGTAATCTCTGATGACCCTCCCCACTCTCCAGCGCGTCGTGCAGCAAGTCGGCACGGTCATTCTCGGTAAGGAACCGCAGATCCGGCTCGCGCTCGCGTGCCTGCTTTCGCGGGGCCATCTGCTCATCGAGGACGTTCCGGGAGTCGGCAAGACCACGCTCGCACATGTCCTCGCCCGCACGCTCGGGCTGGCGTTCCACCGGATCCAGTTCACGAGCGACATGCTGCCCGCGGACATCATCGGCGTGTCCATCTACGACCGCGAGTTTGGGACATTCAAATTCCATCCGGGTCCGGTGTTCTCGCAGCTCGTGCTCGCCGACGAGGTGAACCGGGCGACGCCCAAGACGCAAAGCGCGCTGCTCGAAGCGATGGAGGAGCATCAGGTCACCGCAGAAGGCGAGACACGCCGGCTTCCGGAGCCGTTCTTCGTCATCGCGACACAGAATCCTTCGCACCAGGTCGGCACGTTTCAGTTGCCCGAATCGCAGCTCGATCGCTTCCAGATGCGGGTCGAGCTCGGCTACCCGGATCGCGATGCGGAGCGCGCCCTGCTGCAGGGGGTCGACCGTCGCGACTTGACTGCCTCGCTTGAGCCCTGCCTCGATCCCGGCGAGCTCCTCGCGCTGCAAGGGGTCGCGCGCAGGGTGCACGTCGCACCGGCACTGATCGACTACGTTCAGGCGCTCGTGGAATACACGCGCCGGTCGCCCGACTACGTGAACGGTCTGTCACCCCGTGCGGCGTTGGCGCTGATCGCGTGCGCGCGCGCCTGGGCACTGATCGAGGGCCGCGATCGCGTCATCCCGGAGGATGTGCAAGCGGTCCTTCCGGGCGTTGCGGTCCACCGGCTTCATCCGATCGTGAACGGCGTGCGCAAGACGAGTTCCGACATCGCGGTCGGTCTGGTGGAGGCCGTGCCCATCCCTTGAGCATGGCCTCTTGAGCATGACCTGAGCATGGCATTGGACAGGCTTCTTCAGAACTCGCAGTTCTGGCAACTCGCCACCAGACGCGCGCAACCGGAGGCCGGCGCGATCTTCCTCGCGCAACGACGCGTCTACATCCTGCCCTCGCGCTACGGCGTGATATTCGGCCTGGCGCTGCTGCTCATGCTGATCGGCTCGATCAACTACGGGCTGTCGCTCGGCTATGTCCTGACATTCCTGCTCGCCGGAATGGGGCTGGTTTCCATGCTGCACACCTATCGCAATCTTGCGCACCTCTATGTGAGCGCAGGGCGGGTTGCGCCGGTCTTCGTGGGCGACGCGGCCCTCTTCCAGATTCACATCGATAACCGCCACAACTTCGCGCGCATCGCCATCCGTCTGACCGTGCCGGACTCCACTACGGAATGCGACGTGGGACGCCGCGCAATCGCGGTGGCGGCGCTGGC
>JBAVOG010000272.1:0-1573 GCA_049691875.1 Burkholderiales bacterium
GCTGATCTTCGCGGCGTTTCAGCTCGTTCTCTTCCTCAACTGGCAGACGATCGCCCTGTCGGTCGTGGCGCTCTTCCTTGCGGCGAGCTATCCCTTCGCCAAGCGCTTCTTCGCCGTCCCGCAGGCCTATCTCGGCATCGCGTTTGGGTTCGGCATTCCGATGGGGTTCACCGCGCAGCTCGAAACGGTGCCGCCGGTCGGCTGGTGGCTGCTCGCCGCGAACATCTTCTGGGCAATCGCGTACGACACCGAGTATGCGATGGTCGACCGCAACGACGACATCCGGATCGGAATCAAGACCTCGGCGATCACCTTCGGCCGCTACGACGTCGCGGCGGTGATGATCTCCTACACCGTCATGCTCGCCATCCTCGTCTACGTCGGAACGGACCGGGCGTTCGGCTGGGCGTATTACGCGGGGCTGGTGGCGGCAGCCGGCACGATGCTGTATCACTACTTCCTCATCCGCGGGCGCGAGCGCATGCCCTGCTTCAAGGCTTTCCTGCACAATAACTGGACGGGGGCGGCCATCTTTGCCGGTATCCTCGGGGAATTCGCGCTGCAGGGCGCGTGGCCGAGGTGG
This sequence comes from Burkholderiales bacterium, assembly GCA_049691875.1. Lineage (GTDB taxonomy): Bacteria > Pseudomonadota > Gammaproteobacteria > Burkholderiales > SG8-39 > JAABRB01. The sequence goes on from JBAVOG010000272.1 coordinate 584, forward strand.
TAGATATTTTCTTGTGAGCCTGAAACCATCCCGGCTGCTGCAAAATGTAGTTTTCCCCTCCTCTCCGAGGAGGGGAAAATGCACAAGACATCCCCTCCTTTCCAACGAGGGGTCCGCCCGCAGGGCGAGGGGTGGTTGGAGCTTCGACCAATGCTGAGCCAATTCAAACTGCCATTCAACCGAACGACTCCACCCTATCCACACCTCACCGATGCGGAGCGGGTGGTCGCGGAGGCGCGGCTCGCGGGCGAAACCGCCGTGCTCACCGACCGTCGGCTGGTGGTGGGCGACGGCGCGGACGAGCAAAGCTTCGCGCTCGGCCAGATTGCGGTGGTGCGCACACGCTTCGAGCGCTCGATCCACGAAATCGTGCGCGGCAGCGTCTTCATCATCGTGGCGATCGTCCTGTTTGCCGTCTCGACGCCGGCGCGCACGTTTCTGCTGAACTACGGGACGAAGCTCGAGGCGACGATTCAGCGCGAGCAGGCAGCCGAAGGAGATGGCCTGTCGGGTGCGATCAGGGCCGTTCAGCAGGGACTCAATCTGCTCGCCGACGTCGCGGGCGCGCTGCCGATCCTCGGCTGGCTGCTGATCCTCATCGGACTCGCGCGCATCGCGCTCGGCGCGCTCGGGCGAACCGTGGTCACGATCTTTTCGGGTGGCGGTGAGTTCGAGTTCTATCGACGTGGCCGGCGCCGCGAACTCGCCGACTTCGCGAGCGAGGTTGGCAAGCATCTGCCCGGCCCGCGTGCCGGGTGAGCCTGCGGTGACCTATCGCGACCTGCGCGGCTTCATCGCGCAAATGCAGAGCCTCGGCGAGCTGAAGCGTGTCGCCACGGAGGTCGACCCGCGCCTCGAGATGACCGAGATCTGCGACCGGGTGCTGCGGGCGGGCGGTCCGGCGCTCCTGTTCGAGAAGCCGAAAGGGCACACGACCCCCGTGCTGGCGAACCTCTTCGGCACGACCCGGCGCGTCGCGCTCGGCATGGG
>JBAVOG010000273.1:0-2200 GCA_049691875.1 Burkholderiales bacterium
CGACGTGGTGTCGGACAGCGTCATTCTTGCTGGTCGGGACCTCGGGCGCCTCGTTCTGGTGGCCGTGAACGAGGGAGGTGACTGGCTCATCAAGCAGTGTGACGTGCGTGCGTCGGAGGGGTCGATCATGGCACGCGGGAACTGGCGACCGCGCGGAGCGCTTCCCGAGCGCACGGCAGTCTCGTTCAAGATCGAGACCGCGGACGCAGGACAGTACCTCGCGCGCTTCGGCCGGGCCGACGCGGTGTCACGCGGCGAGGGCACGCTCGATGGCGATCTGGTCTGGAACGGCCCGCCGCATGCCATCGACTTCGCAACGCTGGGCGGATCCATCCGGCTCAGCGCGGGCAAGGGCCAGTTCCTCAAGGTCGAGCCGGGTATCGGCAAGCTGCTCGGCCTGCTGTCGCTGCAGTCGCTGCCTCGGCGCAGCGTTGGGGATTTCGGGGATGTGCTCGGCAAGGGGTTCGCGTTCGACTCGATGTCCGCCACCGCCAAAATCGCCCGCGGCGTGATGTCCACGCAGGACTTTGTCATGGTCGGGCCGTCCGCGGCGGTCACCATGAAGGGAACCGCGGACATCGCGCGCGAAACCCAGACCCTCGAGCTCCGGGTCGTCCCGGAAGTGGGGGGCGGCGTGGCCGCGGCCGCGGGTCTTGCGTTGCTGAATCCGATCGTCGGCGCCGGAACGTTTCTGGCGCAGCAGCTGCTGAAGAACCCGATCGGACAGATGATCGCGGTCGAATACGACGTAAGCGGGACCTGGCAGGACCCGAAAGTCCGGCAGCGCGTCGCGGCTACGACGCTTGACCCGCCTACCAGCTCGAACTGAGCGCGCCGCGGCACATTGCGGGTCATTTCATTTAACGTTCTGTTATTGAACGAAATATCGCCACGGAGCTCGGTGGCGGTCGCCCTTCTCCAGGGCGTGCCGGACGGGCCGAACGCGCGCTCGCGGTACCCGGCGAGGTCCTGGCATAGAATTCATGGAATCCCTGCCGGAACTGCCAGGCGACTTCGGGTTCCCATCTTTGGATTCTCGACTGGGCGGGGCCGGGCAGCCGGCGCCGAACCTGAACCCGATGGAAAAACTCTCCCAGCCCTTTCGCGTCGCGGCGATCCAGATGATCGCGAGCACTTCCGTCGACCGGAATCTGGCAGTCGCGGAGGAACTGATCGGCGACGCAGCCGACCAGGGGGCGCGCCTCGTCGCCTTGCCCGAATGGTTCTGCTTCATCGGGCGCGACGAGCGGGACAAGCTGGCGATTCGCGAGCAGGACGGAGATGGTCCGATCCAGTCGTTTCTGGCGCGGAGCGCCGCACGCTTTCATGTGTGGGTGATCGGCGGCAGCCTGCCGATCTCGACGGCGACCGCCGATCGCGTTAGCAACAGCTGTCTCGTCTACGACGACTCCGGACAGCGTGTTGCGCGCTACGACAAGATGCACCTGTTCGGATTCGAGATGGGCGACGAGCGCTATCGAGAATCGAACACCATCGAGCCCGGCACGGCCCCGCTCGCGATCGAATCCCCATTCGGCCGCATCGGGCTGTCGGTTTGCTATGACGTCCGGTTTCCCGAGCTGTATCGCGCACTCGGCGCCGTCGACCTGATCAGCGTGCCGTCGGCGTTCACGGTGCCCACCGGCCAGGCACACTGGGAGACTCTCCTGCGCGCGCGCGCCATAGAAAACCTCGCGTGGGTCATCGCGCCGGCGCAAGGCGGTCGCCACGAGAGCGGCCGCATGACCCACGGCCACAGCATGATCGTCGATCCTTGGGGCAAGGTGCGCGCTTGCCTGCCGGAAGGTCCGGGTGTTGTGATCGGCGAGATCGACCCCAGCTACCAGGCAAAGATGCGCGCCGCGCTGCCCGCGCTGGACCACCGCGTACTCGAATAATCGTTGGAACGGACCAGGACACGACATGCCGACCGAAGCACCATTGCTCTCCACCGCGCAGGCCACGCTGCTTGCTCCCTTTGATCTGCGCGCCCCGGCGATCGATTCCGTGCTGGGCGGAATCCTTACACACCGGGTGGACTACGCCGATCTCTACTTCCAGTATTCGCGCAGCGAAGGCTGGAGCCTCGAAGAGGGCATCGTGAAGTCCGGCAGCTTCAACATCGACCAGGGCGTCGGCGTGCGTGCCATCGCCGGCGATAAGACCGCGTTCGCGTATTCCGATGAGATCAGCCTCGATG
>JBAVOG010000274.1:0-4497 GCA_049691875.1 Burkholderiales bacterium
GGCGTATCCGTAATGCATCGCCGCCTCGTCGGCGAATCGACGCTCCTTGATAGCGTCGCGGAAGAACGCCGTCGCTTCGTCCGCAGACCCCGCCTCGGCGCGCAGCTTCGCGCGCACCAGGCCAAACTCGACGCTGTCCGGGCGCTGCCGAAAGCGCGAATCGAGCGCGCGGTTCTGCATGTCCGCGATCCGGTCGCTCGTGATCGGGTGCGTGCGCAGATAGCTGGGCGCATTGTTCTCGTAGAGTCGGGTGGAACGCTGCATGCGCTCGAAGAACGCGGGCATGCCGTGGACGTCGAACCCGGAATCGCTGAGGATCTGGAAGCCTACCCGGTCCGCCTCGCGCTCGAAATCGCGGTTATACGAGAGCGCGGCCTGGAGCGGGCCGGCCTGGCTGGCGATCGCGGCCGCCTGCGCCACCTGCGCGTTCGTGCCTGCGGCGAGAATGGCCAGGGCGAGCCCCGCGATACTCGCGATTTGCAGCTGATTCTGCTTGTCCACCATGCGCGCCAGGTGGCGCTGCACGACGTGCCCGATTTCATGCGCGACGACCGAAGCGAGCTCCGATTCGGTCTGCGCGGTGAGGATCAGGCCTGAGTGAATGCCGATGTGCCCGCCGGGCAGCGCGAACGCGTTCACCTGCGGATTGCGTATGACGAAGAACCCGAACTTGCGCGAATCTGCCGTTGCCGCGCCTGCCAGTCGCTGGCCGAGCGACTGCACGTATCCCGTGATCTCCGGATCGTCGATGTAGTCCGGATCCCCGCGGATTTCGCGCATGATCGAATCGCCGATCTCGCGCTCGTCTGCCGCCGACAGGGCGGCCTGCGCGGATTCCCCGAGATCGGGCAGGTTCTGGGCAGGCGCGGGCGGAATATCCGCGCCATAGCGTCGGCCGCTCGAATCGCCGGGGTCGGGCAGGTTCTGTGCTGGCGCGGGCGGTGGCAGCAGGAGAAACCCCGCCAGCAAGGCGCAAATGTAGCCTCGCATTTGGTTATGATACCTGCTCGACGCAAAGGGTTCCGCCATGCAGCCGCTCACACATTTCGACTCCCAGGGCGAAGCCCACATGGTCGATGTCGGCGACAAGAGCGAGACGCGCCGCGTGGCCCGGGCGCGGGGCGGGATCGTCATGCGGCCCGAAACCTTCGACCTGATCCGCTCCGGCGGGGCGAAGAAAGGCGACGTGCTCGGGGTCGCGCGCATCGCCGCGATCCAGGCCGCGAAACGGACCGCCGACCTGATTCCCCTCTGTCACCCAATTGCGCTCACGCGAGTGGGTGCGGAATTCGAATTCGATGCGGCCCGTTCGGCAGTCGCCCTGACCGTGACCGTCGAGACGGTTGGCCGTACCGGTGTCGAAATGGAGGCACTCACCGCGGTAAGCGTCGGGCTGCTCACGATCTACGACATGTGCAAGGCCGCCGACCGGGGGATGCGAATCGAGGATGTCCACGTGCTGGAAAAGTCCGGCGGCCGGTCGGGCCACTACGTGGCAGCGGAGACCTGATCGGCCCGGTATCCTGTCGATGCGGAACCGATTCGCGCATTCGGGTCGTTTCGTGGCTTTCGCGGAATTAGGCCTGTTTATGGCCAACGCGTGATTTTCGTTGCGGCACAGCTTGCCTCGACAGGAGGTTTTTGTTTACCCTGCCCGGCCGATAAGAAGAAAACCATGCACTTACGTACGCGTCCCGGAAGTCCGCCCCGGGCACTTGGGCCGTGAAGTCATTCAACCGGTTGGAGGAGATGGAGGAATCATGGACAACACCCGTAGACGCGTTTTGAAGCGTGCCAGCGCGGCAGGTGCCGTATTCGCGGCCTATGCCGCAGGCGCACTCAAGCCGTCCGAGGCACTCGCTGCAACCTGGAACAAGAACGCGTTCGAGGCCAAGAGCACCGTCGATGCAATGAAGGCGTTGAACATGTCTTCGGCGACGGATAGCAAGGACATCGTGATCCACGCCCCGGACATCGCCGAGAACGGTGCCGTGGTTCCGATCGACGTCACCAGCAACATTCCGGGCACCGAGAGCATCTCGCTCTTCATCGAAAAGAACCCATTCCCCTACGTTGCGACCTTCGACATGACGAAAGGCGCCGTCCCGTACGTCCACTTGCGCGTGAAAATCGGCCAGTCGTCGCCGGTGCGCGTCGTAGTGATGGCCGGCGGCAAGTACTACCAGGCGGCGAAGGAAGTGAAGGTCACCATCGGCGGCTGCGGCGGCTGATCCGTACCACAATTGGCGACGATATAGCGACGACATAAGGAGCGAGGACATGGGCGACCCGATGAAGATCCGGGCCAAGATGGATGGCGATGTGGCCGAGGTGCGCGTGCTGATGGGCCATGCGATGGAAACCGGCCAGCGCAAGGGCTCGGACGGCAAGATCATTCCCGCGCACTTCATCAAGGACATCCGCGCGGAGCTGAACGGCAAGGTCGTTTTCGAGGCGGCCATCAGCCAGGCGATATCGAGAAACCCGCTCTTCGCCTTCAAGGTGAAGGGTGCCAAGGCCGGGGACAAGATCAGCATCACCTGGGAAGACAACACCGGTGACAAGCGGACCGACACGGTGACCGTTTCCGGCTGAGCCCGGCGGCGTTCGCGTCTGCATAGGGAGCAGGCGCATCGGGCATACGAGCCAAATACTAATAACAGCGGGTGGGCGAACCGCCCCGGCGAGGCTGTCCGACCCGGACAGTCCAATCACAGGAGGAGACCATGCGAAATACCCTCACGATCCTGGCCACTGCCTGCGCGACGAGCGTTTCGGTCGGCGCATTCGGCCAGACCCCGGAAGAAGTCAAGAAGGGGATCGAGCAGTACCGCGAGATGCTGGAGCTCGGCAATCCGGCCGAGCTCTATGCGCTGAAGGGCGAAGAGCTCTTCAAGCAGAAGCGCGGCCCCAAGAATGCATCGCTCGAGCAGTGCGACTTGGGCAAGGGGCCGGGGGTGCTGAAGGGCGCATATGCCGAACTGCCGCGCTTTTTCGCCGACACCGGGAAAGTCCAGGATCTCGAGTCGCGGCTGGTGACGTGCATGGTCCAGCTGCAGGGGTTCCCGGAGAAGGACCTCACCAAGCGCCCGTTCGGCAATGCGGACAAGCCGTCCGAGAACGAGCAGCTCGTGGCCTACATCGTCTCGCAGTCCTACGGCGATCCGATCAAGATCAGCCTGGACAATCCGAAGATGAAGGAAGCCTACGAGATCGGCAAACGGCTCTTCAACTATCGTGCCGGGCCGTGGGACTTCTCGTGCGCGACCTGCCACGCCGAGGAGAACACCCGCATCCGCCTGCAGGACCTGCCAGTGCTCTCGAGCGCCGCAGGGGCGAAAGTCGCCATGACGACCTGGCCCGCCTACCGGGTCTCGAACAGCCAGCTGAAGACTTTCGAGTGGCGGATCAACGACTGCTATCGGCAGATGCGCTTCCCCGAGCCGAATTTCATCTCGGACTCGGTGATCGCGCTCACCACTTATCTCGCCTACACGGCGAACGGGGGCGTCTACAAGGGCCCCGGCATCAAGCGCTGACCAGAACGGGATGAGGAGATCACCAATGAAAAAAGCACTCATTACGGCAGCAGCGACCGCAGTCGTCATTGCGGGCTGCGCGCAGATGGATAGCAAGACCGACGCGATGTACGACGCGGAGGCCGTCCAGTGGATGAAGCGGGACTTCCACTCGCGCGGGATCGCCACGGCGGACCGGCTGAACCAGGACGAGGCGCAGCGCGTCTGCACACAGTACGACAACAAGCCCCCGGAGGCCGCGGCGAAGCAGATCGAGGCAGCCGAGATGAAGAGGATCAAGCTGCCCGCCGACGGCAAGTACATGGGCGACTGGAAAGCAGGCCAGAAGATCGCGCAGAGCGGCCGCGGGATGACCTGGGGTGACAAGGCGGGCGCCGCCAACGGCGGCAGCTGCTACAACTGCCACCAGCTCTCGAGCAGCGAGCTCTCCTATGGCACCATCGGTCCGAGCCTCAACAAGTTCGGCAAGACGCGTGGATACACGACCGAAACCCAGAAGTACGTCTACGAGAAGATCTATGACTCCAAGGCCTTCAACGCCTGCTCGAACATGCCGCGCCTGGGCCTGTCCGGCACGCTGACCGAGCAGCAGATCAAGGACGTGACCGCGTATCTGATGGATCCGAATTCTCCGGTAAACAAGTGATCGGCCACCCGGTAAGAAGGGGCTTGGTTATCCCAAGCCCTTTGACTCACCCGCAAGCGGGTTCGTCAAAGGGCCGATACACCACGAACAAGGGGGCTTCGCCCCCTTGTATATCCCCCACGCCTAGCATTCGCTGAGAATCAGTCTGCGGCGCGACACACTCTAGGGCTCGATGAACCGCAGAGAATTTCTCGAAGTGCTCGCCGCCGCCGCGGCCGCCGGCATGGCGCTCGACTCCGGTGCGGCGCTCGCGCAAACCGGCGCCGATGCGCTCTACAGGCTGCCGAAGTTCGGCAACGTGTCGCTGCTGCA
>JBAVOG010000275.1:0-4204 GCA_049691875.1 Burkholderiales bacterium
TGGCCGTCTGCGCCGGCTTTCTTGGTCCACTCGCTGGTCATCTCCTTGCCGATGCCCTTGAGTCCTGTCATCAGGGCAGGCGTGGGCGTGTGGACGGTCATGCCGTTCTCCTTGAGCACCGCCGTCTTGTCCGCGGTCTCCTTCATGCTCATCGCCCATCCGCGCGTCTCGGCTTCCTTCCCTGCCGCGATGACCGCCTGCTGCGCCTTCTTGTCGAGCGAGCGGAAGGCTTTCTTGTTCACCACCACGATGTTCTTCGGCAGCCAGGCCTGTGTGTCGTAGTAGTTCTTCACGAAATCCCACGCCTTGGAGTTCGCGCCCGTCGAGGGCGACGTGATCATCGCGTCGACACGCCCGGTCGTGAAGGCTTGCGGGATGTCCGGCACCTCGACCTGCGTCGGAACGGCGCCTGCGAGCGACGCCAGCTGCTGCGTGGCTGCGTTGTAGGCGCGGAACTTCACGCCCTTGAGGTCGCTGAGGGTATTGACTGGCGACTTGGCGTAGAGGCCCTGTGGCGGCCATGGCACCGCATAGAGCACCATCAGTCCTTCCTTGTCGAGCGTCTTCTCGACCGGGCTCCGCGATGCGCTCCAGAGGCGCTTGGCTTCGTCGTAGCCGGTCGCAAGGAACGGAATGGAATCGACCGCAAAGACCGCATTCTCGTTCGCGAGCAGCGACAACAGGAACTCGCCGATCGGCACCTGACCGCCACGCACGGCGTTTTTGATCTCCGGATGCTTGAAGAGCGACCCGTTGCTGTGGACCTTGATCTCGAGCTGGCCGTTCGTGGCCTTCGCCACGTCAGCTGCGAACTGCATGATGTTCTGCGTGTGGAAGTTCGCATCGGGATAGGGCGTCGGCATGTCCCATTTCGTCTGCGCGAGTACCGGTGACGCGGCGAACGCGAGCGCGACGGCCGCGACGGCAAGTGGTTTCTTGCTCATGGTGTTTCCTCCGTGGGGTGGTTCGTATTTGGTGTCGGAAATCGGCGTCGAGAATCGGACCCCGAATGGGACACAAGCTAATGGAGGGTACCGCCCCTGTCAACGTCGGCGGTCTTGTCTTCTCTTGGTGCAGCGATGTGCGCCAAGTTGAAGAATTTCGCCGTGGGGTGCCGGGGGAGCGGGCCTTACGCACTACGTACGCAGCGCGACTTGGTCTGCGATGGCGAGCGACGCGGTTAGTCCGGGCGACTCGATGCCGAAGAGATTGACGAGCCCGGGCACACCGTGCTCGGCAGGACCTTGGATAACGAAGTCTGCCGCGGGCTCGCCCGGTCCGACGATCTTCGGACGGATGCCCGAATAGCCCGGCTCGAGCCGACCGTCTGCGAGCCCCGGCCAATACTCCCTGATCGCCGCATAGAAGCCATCGGCACGCCGCGGGTCGACGCTGTAGTCGATCTCATCGATCCACTCGACGTCCGGTCCGAAGCGCGCCTGGCCGGCCAGGTCGATCGTGATGTGCACGCCGAGTCCGGCCTGGTTGGGCATCGGGTATACGAGTCGGGAGAATGGGGCGCGACCGCGCAGGCTGTAATAGTTGCCCTTTGCGTAGCGACAGGGCGGCACCTGCGCCGCAGGAAATCCCGCCAGGCGCGCGGCGAGGCGCGGGGCGTGGATTCCGCCGCTGTTCACCACCGTCCGGGCAAGGACGGTCATGGGCTCCGCGCCCGCCACTTCAAGCACGATGCCGTCGCTGCGCACTGCGCCGCGAGTGACCGGAGAGCGAAACGCGAGCATCGCGCCGCGCGACTCCGAGTCGCCGCGCAACGCGAGCATGTACGCGTGGCTGTCGATGATTCCGGTGGAGGGAGAGATCAGGGCCGCCACGCAGCGTAGCTCGGGCTCCATGGCACTTGCTTCGTGCGCGGTGAGAGCACGCAGGTCGTCGACGCCGTTGGCGATGGCCTGCGCACGCAGCTTTTCGAGTCCGCCAACCTGCCCCGGTGCGGTGGCGACGATGAGCTTGCCGCAGTTGCGATGCGGGACGCCATGCTCGGCGCAATAGGCGTAGAGCGCGTGCTTGCCGGCGACGCACAACCGCGCCTTGAGCGAGCCCGGCGGATAATAGATTCCCCCGTGGATCACCTCGCTGTTACGCGAGCTCGTTTCGGTTCCGATCGTGTCTGCCGCATCGAGAACGACGACTTCGCGACCCGCGTGCGCGAGCGCGCGCGCCACCGCGAGGCCGACCACTCCGGCGCCGACGACGACGCAGTCAAGCGTCTCCACGTGGCGGACCTCCCTCGTGTCGGCGCGCAACCAGGGTGCGCGCCAGCGTGGCTTCGACGATGTATGCCGAAACACCCGCAATTGCAACCACGGTCGCCAGAGGTCGGACCGAGCCGTCGAAGAGCGCACCGAGGACCGCGCTGATCAGTGCGCCCAGGCTGAAGGTGATTGCCCCGAGCAGCGAGGAGGCCGCGCCGGCCATGTGCGGGAATGGCGACAACGTGGCGGCCGTGACGCTCGGCAGAATGAAGCTGGTGGCGAACATGTATCCGATCATCGGCACGATCAGCGCTGCCCAGTGAGTGACGCCGGACCACGCAAGTATGCCGATCGAGAGGCCGGTCGTGGCGGCAATTGCCGTGCCGATCCGGACGAGGCGTGGTATTCCCGCTCTCACCACGAGCTGGCCGCTCAGCCAGGCGCCGACGATGCCACCGATCATCACCACGGCGAACAGCACGCTGTACTGGACGATCGTCACCCCGGCACCCTGCACCAGTGCGAAGGCGGAATTGGACACGAAGGCGTAGATCCCGGCCAGCGTGCACAGCGTCGTCGCGATGGGAGCAAGGAACCTTCGATCGGCGAGCAGCGAAGCGAAGTTGGCAGCGATCCGCAGGGGATTGATCGAAGAGCGAGCGGCTGGCGCAGTCTCCGTCATGCCGAACACGGTCGTGACGATCACCAGGGCCGCCACCAGCGCATGCAACAGGAAGATCGCACTCCAGCCTTGCCAGGTCAGCAGGGCGGCGGCGGCGAGTGGCCCGATGATCGGGACGACGCTGAAAACGATGATCATCTGCGCGAGGAGGCGCGCGGCGCGCTCACGGGCATACAGATCGCGCACGATGCTCCGTGCGATGACGGGGCCGCTGGACACTCCCAGGCCCTGGACGAAACGCAGTACGACGATCTCGGTCACCGAGCCGGCCGCCGCGCAGGCCAGACTTGCGGTCAGAAAGAGCGTACAGCCCGCGAGCAGAGCGGGCCGGCGTCCGAACCGGTCGGAAATGGGACCCCAGATCAGTTGCCCGCCTGCGATGCCGAGAAAGAACGTCGTGATGCCGAATTGCACGGATGCAGGCTCTGCGCCCAGTGCACGCGCGATCGCCGGCATCGCCGGTACGAAGGTGTCTGTGCCCAGGGGAGTGAACGCAAGCAGCATTCCCAGGAATATGGTGAACCAGACGGAGGACGTGGAAATCGGCATCGGAGCGGGAGAACGAGGCGCGTGCACGCCGCGTCGGCGGCGCGCCCTGGCGCGCGAGGGCGGCCGAGTATAGGGCCTATCGAATTATCCCGTGCGGTTTGCAAGAATGGCGACGGAGGTTCCAGTCCGGCGCGGTTAGAATCCCGGGCGAGATGAGCGCACAAACGACTTCCGGCCGTTGGCAGTTCTGGATCGATCGAGGGGGAACGTTCACCGACGTGGTGGTCCGCCGACCCGACGGCACGGTGGCGACGCACAAGCTGCTGTCGGAAAATCCGGAGCGCTACGACGATGCGGCCATCGCCGGCATCCGTCATTTTCTCGGGGTGGTGGCTGGCGAACCCATACCGGGAGAGGCGATCGAGGCGGTGAAGATGGGTACGACCGTCGCCACCAACGCGTTGCTCGAGCGGAAGGGTGAGCGTACGGTTCTCCTCATCACGCAGGGGCTCGCGGACCAGCTTCGCATCGCCTACCAGAATCGGCCGCGAATCTTCGCCCGGCACATCGTGCTGCCCGAACTCCTCTACTCCAGGGTCATCGAAGTGACCGAGCGGGTCGACGCGCACGGGAAAGTCCTGGTTGCGCTCGACGCCGAGAAGGCACGCGATGGCATGAAGTCGGCGTACGACGACGGATACCGGTCCGTGGCGATCGTGTTCATGCACGGCTATCGCTACACCGAACACGAGGCGCACGTCGCGACGATCGCACGCGAGCTGGGGTATCCGCAGGTTTCGGTGTCGCACGAGGTGAGCCC
>JBAVOG010000276.1:0-6738 GCA_049691875.1 Burkholderiales bacterium
TGGTGGGGTTCTCCAACGGCGGCGCGCTTGCGATGAAGTACGCGCTCGACGCGCTCGACGACCAGCAGCTCGCCCGTCCCGACCGCATCGTGCTGATCTCGCCGATGATCGGCATTACCGAATTCGCGCGGTTCGCCGGCATCTTCGGCTGGCCCGCGATCATTCCGCGCTTCGCGAAGGCTGCGTGGCTGAGCGTCGTGCCCGAGTTCAATCCGTTCAAGTACAACTCGTTTCCGATCAACGGCGCGCGCCAGACATCGCTTTTGACCCGCGTGCTGCAGCAGCAGATCGATCGCGCCGCACGCGAGAATCGGCTCGACAAGCTTGCGCCCATCCTCACCTTCCACTCCCTCGTGGATTTCACGGTCAGCACGCCGGCGGTGATATCCGCGCTCTACGCCAAGCTGCCCGCGAACGGCAGCGAGCTCGTGCTGTTCGACCTCAACCGGAACGCCCGGCTCGGCCCGATGCTGCGGCCGGCCTTCAACGAGAAGATCGAGCGCCTGCTGCCCCCTGCACCGCGACGTTTCCGGACGACGATCATCGCCAACGCGAGTCCTGACACGCTGCAAGAAGTCGAGCGGGTGGTCGACGCGGGCGCGACCGCCGAGCGGACGCGGAAGATCGACTTGGTCTACCCGCCCGATGTCTACTCGCTCTCGCACGTCGCCCTTCCATTCCCCGTGACCGATTCGCTCTACGGAATGTATCCGGGTACCGACGAGCACTTTGGCGTCAACCTCGGGGCGATGGCTGCACGCGGCGAGATCGGTGCGCTGATCGTGACGTTGGATTCGCTAATCCGACTCTCGTCCAATCCGTTCTATCCCTATATGAGGGACCGGATCGAAGAAGGGCTGCCCTCAGGAAGCGGCGCGAAGTGAAGTCGTTAGCCAGTCCTTAGCGCGGCAGAGCGGTTCTGAGCCTCACTGCGCTGCGCACGTCCGGGAGGGACACGATTGCGCGTGATAGACTCGCACGCTTTCTTGCTTCGCTAGAGACGTCAAATGCCTGTTACCCGAAGCCTCCTGGTAGCTGTGACCTTCGCGCTCTTCGTCGGATCTGCCCTGGCGCAGAATTCCCGTTTCCTGAGGGATGCGCCCATCTCGTTCATGACCCGGGAAGACAATGCAATGCTGTTGCGCAACGCCGAAGAGGCGCTCGACTCGCTTCCTGACGGATACACGAACGGATGGCTGAACCCGAAAACCGGTCACTCCGGCACGGCAACGCCGCTGAAGCCAATGAAGGAGCAGGGCTCGACCTGTCGGCTGCTCGAGATCACCAACAATGCCGGCAGTCAGTCCAGCCGCACCGAATGGACCGTCTGCAAGACTAAGGACGGCTGGAGAACGTCCGGGCGTTAATTGCGCGCGGGTTCGACGCTGCCATCACACGCTGGCAGCGATCGAACCGCTCCAATCAGGCTTTCGTTTGCGACGAACGCTCGCGCCTTCCGCGCGTAGTTCGCGACTGGAAGACGATTCCGACAGCCGCAAGCACGCTTGCAGCGATCACGCCGTGGAGCGAGGCGAGTCCGAGGGTTGCGACGATCAGTCCAGCCCCGATCAGGGACGACAGCACGAGGATCGCCCAATCCATCACGAGAGCGGCGACCACCGCACCGATCGCAGCCCCACCGAGGAACACCGCGAGTCCAGGCACCCAGCCGAGAGATTGCGCGAGGACAACGGCCAGATAAGCTCCGGCGTAAGCTCCTGCCAGCGCAAAGGCGACTCGCTGGAAGAGCACCGCCACCACGGCACCGACGATTCCGGCTCCTGCCCCGATCAACCAGGTGACCCACTCCGTTTGGGTCAAGAGCAGCTCGCGGGCCAATTCCACGCCGGCAAGAAAACCGACAACCGCAATGAAGAGCCAGAAGAGCTTGCGGCCTGCCAGCAGCACCAACAGACCTGCGGCAATATCGACGATCGGATGCATGGAGCGCCAGGCCGGGTGGATTTACTCCGTGGGCAACTGATCCAGGACGCACTTGACTCCGGGATCGCTCGCCCTTCCGCTGAGGAATGCGGTGACGCCCGAAGTCCACTGCTCCGGGGTCAGGATACCCGCGTAGAGTCGTGACAGCTGGTTGAAGAAATGGGCGCCCTCGCGCGATCCGGAGCCGACGAGCAGATTCCCGACAGTGGTGGTGCCAATGCGCGCTCGGTAACACTCCGCACGCACGCCGCGAACCCAATCCTCGAATTCCGGTTTCCTGCGAAAGGCGTCCGGTGCGCATCCGGCGAGCAGCGCCAGCGCGATTGCCGCAATCGTTCCGGCTCGCCAGCGCGGCGCCGGCCCTTCGCGACCGCGTAGTCTGGAATTCGACGAGGGGCGCAACGCACGAGTCATGTGGGCACTTTCGGTGCAATTCGAGTGGCCAGGCCGTCGTCCCGGCGCGAGCGTCCATGTGGATAAGCCTGCCTGCAAGCAGGCGAGCTTACCCGACGGCAGGACGGTGCACTACCTGCCTTGGGCCTGGATCCGCGGCACGCGGCCGGTACTTTTCCCAGCTTGAAACAATCGAAACAAATCTGTGCACCACCCGAAATCGGGTGGATACCGGGGCTCACTAGAGTCTCCCCAGACACTGCGGATCGGCCCGCCACATGGATCCGGCGCAGCACTGACACGGGAGACGCACATGAAGCATCTGAATCTGGTGGCCCTCGGCGCGCTCGTCGCGGCCTATGCCCTGGGACCCATGGCGACGCAAATTCTCACTCCCGCAGTGCCGTTCGTGCATCGCGATTTTGCCATTTCGATGGCGGCAGCGCAGACGCTGATCAGCCTGGCGTTCGCGACCATCGCCGTGATGACCCTCGTCTACGGTCCGCTCTCGGACCGCTACGGACGGCGCCCGGTGATCCTGGCCGGGACGACGCTCTTCTGTCTTGGCAGCGTGATGGCCGCGTTTGCCCCCACGCCCGGGCTGCTGATCGCCGGGCGCATGATTCAGGCGGCCGGAAGCTCGGCGGGACTGGTCCTCACGCGCACCATCGTTCACGACGTGTACGGGCGCGAGCGCAGCGCGAAGGTCCTGGCCTACCTGACCGTCGTCATGATCTTCGTGCCGATGCTGTCGCCGCTCGCGGGCGGCGTCCTGCTCGATCACGTGAGTTGGCGCGCGATCTTCGGCCTGTGTGCCGCGCTGGGTGGCGTGGCGCTGGCGCTGCTCGCCGTATGCCTGCCCGAGACGCACCCGGTGCGCGTCGCGAAGCTTGGCCTGCGCCAGGCATTCGATAACTTCGGTGCGCTGCTCGTGGACCGTCGCTACGTCGGGCCGACGCTCTTCTTCAGCTTCGTGATGGCCACTTTCTTCGTCGCCCAGGCCGCGATCCCTTACCTGATCGTCGAGGTGCACGGCGGCACCGCGACCGAGTACGGAGTGTGGTTCGCCGTCCTGTGCGCGTTCTACATCGGCGGAAACTACGCGTCGGGCCGCTGGGGGCATCTGATCCCGCGCAGCAAGCTGATCGTGCTCTCCGGAATCGGCTGCCTCGCGGCGGCCGTCGCCGGCCTGGCCACGGTCAGCGTATCCGAATGGAGCACCGCCACGCTCTTCGTACCTGCGATCGCGCTTGCGCTATTCGGCGCCATCGCGATCGCACCGGTACAGGCGGAGGCGGTTGCGGCGCAGCCTGAACGCTCGGGTGCGGCCTCCGGCCTGATGAGCGGCATGCAGATGGCGATCGGCGCGGCGGTCGTCCAGGTCGTGGGGTTCAGCCACAATGGCACGCCCTACCCGATGTTCATCGCGCTCATCGCCTGTGCGGCCATGGCGCTGGTCGCCTACGGCAGCGTGTACATCGCGGAGCGCCGCGTGACCGCTCCGGCGGCCGCCTGACCGACCATGGCGTTTGTCCCCTCTGCGGTTTCCCCCTACGATTCGGGGATGCCGCAAAGGGGAAGACCTTGGACAACGCGCAGCGCGTGCTGATCGTCGGCGCGGGACCCGTCGGTGTCACGCTCGCGCTGCTCCTCGCCCAGCGCGGCCTGCCGGTCACCGTGCTGGAGGCCGAAGCGCAACCGATCATCGACTACCGCGCATCGACGTTCCATCCCCCGACGATGGACATGCTCGAGGAGTCGGGCATCACCGCCGGGCTCCTGGCGATGGGGCGCGTGTGCCCGACGTTCCAGTACCGCGACCGGCGCGAGGGAAAAATTGCGGAGTTCGATCTCGGACTGCTCCGGAACGACACTCGCCATCCCTATCGCCTGCAGTGCGAGCAATTCAAGCTCGTCGAGTTCGTCCTGCAGCGCCTTGCGACGATGCCGGAAGTCGAAGTGCGATTCGCGCACCGCGTGGAGAGCGTCGTGCAGTCGCACGACGGCGTCGCGGCGCTGGTCACGACGCCGTCCGGCGCCGAGCGGTTCGCCGGCAGCTGGCTCGTCGGGACCGACGGCGGGCGCAGCACGGTGCGCAAGTCGCTCGGCATCGAGTTCGAGGGCCTGACCTATCCGGAGCGCTTTCTCGTCGCCGGCACGACGTTCGACTTCCGATCCGCCATCGCAGATCTGTGCTCGGTGCATTACATCGCAGATGCCGACGAGTGGGTCACGCTGCTCGAGATTCCCGACATGTGGCGATTCATCGCGCCGGTGCAGGCGGCATCCGACGAGGAAGCGCTCTCCGATGCGTTCATCCAGTCGCGGCTGCAGGGCTTCGTGCCGCGCGGCACGCACTACGACATCCAGGTGCGTGCGATCTACCGCGCACATCAGCGGGTAGCCGCGACCTATCGCATGGGGCGGGCGTTCGTGGCCGGCGACGCCGCGCACCTGAACAATCCGATCGGCGGCATGGGCCTGAACGGCGGATTGCACGACGCGCTCGATCTCGCAGACCGGATCGCGCGTGTCTGGCGCGGCGACGCGACCGTCGACATCCTCGACGGCTACGAACGCAAGCGCAAACCGGTCGTGGTCAGCGCGATCCTCGCGCAAACCGCGCAGAACAAGCGGCTTCTGGAGGAGCGCGATCCCGTCGTGCGCAAGGAGACGCTCGAGCGCTGGCGGCGAATGGGCTCCGATCCGGAGCTCGCCTACCGCCACGTGCTGCAGACCTCGATGATCGCGGCGCTGCGCGCGGCCGAGCAGTCGTCTGCCTGACGGACCCCGCCCGCACGATCAGGAACCGGCGGTCTGGGGCTTGATGGCTCGGGCCGGGCGCTTGACCAGATACTCCCGCGCGACGAGCGCCGCGCCGAGTATGAACCCGCCGATGTCGGTCGCGAGCGCGCCGTGGAACGCGTCGGCGGGGATCACCAGCGCGATACCGGAGACCATGAACAGGATTCGCTCCAGGACGTTCAGGTCGCGAACGAGATGTCCGACGATGCCGATGGAAACCAGCCAGACGCCGATCAGCGCAGTGGCCGCGGCGAACACGATCGCCATGGCGGAGCCCTGCATCACCAGCGTCGGCGCGAACACGAACATGAAGGGGATCACGAACGCAATCCAGCCGAACCGCATCGCCGCGAACCCCGTGCGCATGGGATCGGCGCCACTCAACGAAGCCGCCGCGAATGCGGCAATGGCAACCGGCGGCGTGATCATCGACATCATCCCGAAGTACAGGATGAAGAGGTGCGCGGCGATCGGGACGATTCCCACCTTGATCAGCGCGGGCGCTACCAGGGTCGACAGAAGGATATAGACGCCGGCGGTGGGCATGCCCATGCCGAGCAGGATGCAGACGCCCGCCGATATCAGGAGGATCAGGAACACGTTTCCGCCGCCGAGCTTCACCAACGCGAGCGTCAACCCGAAGCCGAGCCCGGAAATGTTCAGCACGCCGATCACGAATCCCGCCGCGGCTCCGATCATGATGATGTCGAGCACCGCGATGCCGGTGGTCTTCAAGGCCTCGAATATGTCGCGCAGGCGAAGTCGCTTGCCCTGGTAGCCGACAACCATCCCGGTCGCGAGAATCACCACCGCCGAAAGCAGCGCCGAAAGCTCGGGTGAATAATTCAGGAAGAAGAGCGTGCCGATCAGAACGACGAACGGAAGCGGGAACATCCAGCCCGTCTTGAGGACCGGCCACGCCTTGGGGATCTGGTGCTCGGGAATGCGCAGAATGCCGCTGCGCGCCGCCTCGAGATCGGCGACGATGAAAAGCGCACCGTAGTAGAGAATTGCCGGAATCAGCGCGGCGATGACCACTTCGCCATACGAGATCTGCAGGTAGTCGGCCATCAGGAACGCCGCGGCGCCCATGATGGGAGGCATGAGCTGCCCGCCGGTCGAGGCCACCGCCTCGATCGCGCCCGCGTCCACCGCGCGGTAGCCGCCGGCACGCATCAGCGGGATGGTGATGACGCCCGTCGTCACGACATTCGACACCGCGCTCCCCGAAATCGAGCCGAACAATGCCGAAGCGGTCACCGCGATTTTCGCCTGTCCGCCGCGAAAGCGTCCCACGACCGCGGTCGCGACTTCGGTGAAGAATGCCGATCCGCCCGACTTTTGCAGCACCTGGCCGAAGAACACGAATGCCGTGACGATCGTCGTCACGACGATCATCGGCGTGCCGAGCATCGCCGACGCATCCCACGCGAGGTAGTAGGCAAGGTTGACCCACTCGACGTGGCGACCGGACAGGGTGCCGGGAATCAGGTGCCCGACGAGCGCGAGTCCGATGAATGCGACGATGATCAGGGTCAACGCGGTTCCAGCCGTGCGGCGCAACCCCTCGATGACGAGGACGACCACGATGAGTCC
>JBAVOG010000277.1:0-4012 GCA_049691875.1 Burkholderiales bacterium
GAGGTCGGTTCCGCGCTCGGAATCGGGCGCGCGGACGAGTCGGGTCCGCTCGGCCCCGCCATGCGCGCGCTTGCCGAGCGTCTCGACACCGACATCCGGCAGACCACCGATCGGCTCATCGCCATCCACGGCCTCGGCGGGCATGCCGCACGCAACGTCCTGGAAAGGCTCGCCGAGAACTACGCCGTCAAGCGCGGCCTGAGTGAAGGCAAGTCGGCGCTCGTCGGCGGCGTGGTGACCGGCGCGCTGGCAGGGCTCAAGGCCGACCTCGCCTCCGGCGGGCTCACGTTCGGCGCAGGCATGCTCGTCGGCGGGCTGATCGGTGCGCTGGGCGGCGCAGGGATCGCGCGCGGCTACAACTTTCTGCGGGGCGCGAAGACGACCACGGTGCAATGGGACGAGACCGTCCTCGACGAACTCGTGGCCGGCGCGTTGCTCCGCTACCTCGCCGTTGCGCATTACGGCCGCGGGCGTGGCGAATGGACCGAGCGCGGGTATCCGGATTTCTGGAGCGTGGCGGTGAAGAAAGTGATCGAGGCCCGTCGCGACTCGCTTTCCGCGCTATGGGCAAAGCGCACCGGTGAGTGCGTGCCCGAATCGTTTGCGCCCGCGATGCGAGAACTGCTGACCGGTGCTTCGCGCGATCTGCTCGAGCAACTCTATCCGGGAACCCTTACTGGCACGGCCGGCGCCCAAGTGGCCGCCGATCGAAACTGATCGACCGCGATTTCAGCCACCGAGGCACTGCTGCCTGAGGATATGCCGCTGAATCTTCCCTGCCGGCGTGCGCGGAATCCGCTCGACGAAGAAGACTCTGCGCACGCGCTTGTGGCGTGCGACCTGCCCCGCGACATGCGCCATGATCGCTTCCGCATCGGGCGCCGCACCGGCCGCGACGATCGCGGCAACCGGCAACTCGCCCCAGGTGGGATCGGGCATCGCAAACACCGCGCAATCTCCGACATCGCTATGGCTGAGCAGCGCTTCTTCCAGTTCACCGGGATAGACGTTGTAGCCACCGGAGATGATCACGTCCTTCGACCGGCCGACGAGACTGATGTAACCCGCGTGCTTCATCGCGAGATCGCCCATCCAGCCCCAGCACACGCCGGTATCGCCGGCCTTGAAGTACTCTACCGTCGCCGCAGGGTCGCCGAGATACTCGCGCATGAGATGCGGCCCGCGCGTCGCCACTTCGCCGATCTCTCCCGGCGCGGCCACCACGCCAGGTGATCTGAACACCTCGATCTCCAGGCGCCCGCCCGGCTGATTGAGTCCCTCGTAGACCTGCTCGCGATCCGGCTTGAACTGCGCAGCCAGGTGGCCGGTTTCGGTGGAGCCGTAGGCTCGCGCGCATGTCAACCAGGGCAGAGCGGCTTCCGCACGCTCGATCAATTCGCGCGGCGCCGCCGCGCCGCCCAGCACGATCGTCGTCAGCGACTTCATCCGCGCCGGTTCGAAGTCGGAGTGGTTCAGGAGCAACGCGAGCTGGGCCGGCACCGCGAAGACCATCGAGATACGGTGTCGCTCCGTGAGCTGCATGAGAAGCGTCGGATCCCATCTGGGCACAATCACGCCTGTGCAACCCGCGAGCACCGCGGGCTGGAACCAGGAGAACAGCCCGGCTGCGTGGGAGAACGGAACGGTGAAGCCGGCCACGACATCACTGTCGATGCGGAAGTCCTCGACACCCGCCATTGCTGAAACCGCCCGCGCACGCTGCGTCGACAACGCCGCCTTCGGATCTCCGGTCGTTCCGCCAGAGAAGACGATCGAGCCCGGCCCATCGGGGTCCACCGCGATGGTGGGCGCCGCGACGGGACGATCGCGAACGAAATCACGGAACGACATCATGCCTGGCGAGTCGACCCGGTCGATACAAACGAGCTTCGGCGGCGCACCGAGCGTGTGCGTCACCTGGCCTGCGATCGCGGCGGTACGGCCATCGACGATCAGAATCGCGGGTTTCGTCAGCGTGGTGGCACGGATCAATTCGTCGACCGTGCTCCGCGTCGGGATGTTGATGCCGGTCCGGCCGGTGCGCGCAGTCCCGAAATGGGCGAAGACGTACTCGGCCGAGTTGCGCGCCATGATTCCGACCCGGCCATCGGTGCCGGCGAGCTCGGACTCGACGGCATTCGCAAACCGGTTGGCCAGGCCGTCGATCTCCGCGTAGGTCCATTGGCGTTCGCCGTCGACGATGCCGATCTTGTCGCCGAACGCTGTCGCCGCGTACCGCAGAATCTCGCCGGAGGTGGCGACGCGCTGCCCGGGCGCCAGGCGCCGGTACGAGGGGTGCGACAGATCCACGTGATGAAGTCAACCCCGCCTGCGCGGGGATGACGGACTTCTTTCGAGCCTTGCTAAGCCACCACGGCAACCGCTTCGATCTCCACCAGCGCGCCCGGCACCGCGAGCTTGCTCACCTCGACGGTGGTGCTGGTCGGCCATCCGGGTCCGAAATACTCGTGCCGGATATCGACGCACTTGAAAAACTCGCCCATCTCGGTGACGAAGGTGTTGGTCTTCACGATGTCTTCGAGCCCCGCGCCGGCAGCGACGAGCGCTTCCTTGAGGTTCTCGCAGACCTGGCGGAACTGTGCACGCATGTCGCCCTCGCCGACGAGCTTGCCGTCCTTGTCCCATGCAAGCTGCCCGGAGAGGAAGATCAGCCGCTTGCCCTCGACCGATACCGCGTGCGGGAACAGTGCCTTGCCGTCCACCGCCCGCGAGTAGAGCTTCTTGGAGACGACGTTTGTTCGCTTGGCCTTGGCCATGATTTCTCGTGTTCTGTATGGGCTCTGGAACACCACCCCGGTTGCTTCGCAACCACCCCTCCTCGGAGAGGAGGGGATGCCACCCTGGGTGCTTCGCAACCACCCCTCCTTGGAATGGAGGGGATGAATTCTAGTTCACCGGGACGTATTCCTCCACGCCACCGAGCGAGGAGAGATCCTCCTGACGTCCGCGCAGCTCGACGACATTCAGGTCCGGATCGCGAACGAACACCGAGACGTGGCCGTCGCGGCCGAATGCGACAGGGCCCTGGGTGATCCGGATGTCGTGCTCCCGCAGCGTCTCGATCGTCGCCCTGATCGACGCGACGCGCAACGCGACGTGAGTGTAGCCGGGATACTTCTCTCCCACGTCCATGAGAATGTTCTTCTCGCCAGCGTCGGCATTCGCGTTGTAAATCAGGTTGAGCTCGACGTCGTTGGCGTTCTTGACGATCGCCACGGCGTCATTGGTGGCCTTCGCGTGCAATGTGAACCCGAGCACCGAGTAGAACTTCATTGCCCGGTCCAGGTCCTTCACCCGGATCCCGATGTGGTCCACGCGGGGTATCTCGATCGTGCTCGACTTGGTCATGCTCCCCTCCGCAACGAGTTCTGACTCGACCTTAGACTAAAGCGTTCGCATCGCCCGGTAAAGTCGCCTGTGCGCTTTCGCTCGACCGGTAGCTTCCCCGCCGCGCTAGAATCCGGACTGCCCCCAGGCTGGGCGGCGCGTCGCAGCACACGACGGAGGCGAACAAGGTCCGCACGATCGCTTTTCCACAAGGGAGCAGCAATCCCATGAAGATCCTTAAATTCGCTGTACTCGCCATCGGCATCTGGCTCATCGGGACGGTACCCGGAATTGCCCAGACGGGACCCGACAATCTCTGGGAAGTCACTTCGACCATGGCCATGGAGGGCATGCGCATGCCGGGCATGACGGTCCAGGTTTGCGGAAAAGCAGGGCAGAGCGACGGCCTGATGCCGCCCATGCAGGGTGAATGCCAGTTCACGGACCGCAATACCGTCGGCAATCGCACCACTTTCCGCGTGACGTGCACCGGCAAGGATGCGATGAGCGGCACCGGCGAAATGACCACTGGCCCGAGCAGCTACCAGGGCATCATGCGGTTGAGCGGGAAGATGGACGGCCAAATGGTGAACATGACCAACGAATACTCGGGGAGACTCGTCGGCAAGTGCACGGCCAAGTAGACTGCTGATCGTTCCGTCGC
>JBAVOG010000278.1:0-1604 GCA_049691875.1 Burkholderiales bacterium
CGCTTGGCGCGACGCTCCTCGAAGCGCGGATCGGCGAATGGCTGCCTGAGAGTTTTCCCTGCGAAAACCGCGCATTATAGAGGCGAACCGATCCGGCCGTCAAAGGCAATGTGATATTCTCGACAAACACGGCTTGACCCGCCCGAGCGACCCGAATTGAACGTCCTGTCATGCACTTCCGGTCGCGCACGGGGAATTCGCGGCCGACTCTGATCGGGATCTCGCTTGACCAACCGACTCGATGCCATTCAAGCGCTGATTTCCGTCGACCTCGGCGCGGTCGACGCGGTAATCCGTGCCCGGCTCGATTCCGATGTCGTGCTGATCCGGCAGGTGGCCCAATACATCATCGCGGGCGGGGGCAAGCGGCTTCGTCCGGCCATGCTGCTGCTGGCGGCCGGGGCGTTGGGCCACCAGGGCCCGAGCGCGCACGAGCTTGCCGCGGTGGTCGAGTTCATTCACACCGCCACCCTGCTCCACGACGATGTCGTGGACGAGTCGGAGCTGCGCCGGGGGCGCCGGACGGCGAATGCGGCATTCGGCAATGCGGCCAGCGTACTCGTGGGCGACTTCTTGTATTCGCGCGCGTTTCAGATGATGGTCACCGTCCAGAACATGCGTGTGATGGAAGTGCTCGCAGAAGCCACCAACACCATCGCCGAGGGCGAGGTGCTGCAGCTTCTGAACACGCACAATCCAGAGATCGGGGAAGACCAGTATCTCGAAGTGATTCGTCGCAAGACGGCCAAGCTCTTCGAGGCATCGGCGCGTCTCGGCGCCATTCTGGGCGGCGCGCCCCGCGAGCTCGAGGACGGATTCGCCGCCTACGGCACGCATCTGGGCACCGCGTTCCAGGTGATCGACGACGTACTCGATTACTCCGGCGATCACACGGAGACCGGCAAGAATCTCGGCGACGACCTGAGCGAGGGCAAGCCGACGCTGCCGCTCATCCACGTCATGCGCAGCGGGTCTCCCGATCAGGCTGCACTTGTGAGGCGGGCCATCGAGCAGGGCGGGCGTGGAGAGTTCCGTGCCGTCCTCGACGCGATCCGCGACACGGGCGCGCTCGACTTCGCCCGCAAACAGGCGCGCCGCGACGCGGAAGCGGCCTGCAGGGCAATCGAGGCGGTGCCGGATTCAAAATACCGGCGGGCTCTGCTAGACTTGGCCGCTTTCGCGGTGGACCGGAAGTACTGATCGCCCGGCAGTGGTGGTGCCCAAGTGCCGGTCCTCGCGACGCGTCAGATTCGGTGGTTCACGTTCGGTAGTTCACGCTTGGTAATGCGCGTTCAGTCGTCGGGGTGTAGCTCAGCCTGGTAGAGTACTGCGTTCGGGACGCAGGTGTCGGAGGTTCGAATCCTCTCACCCCGACCACAAATTCCGTTCTCGATCAAATCGTTATAGAAGCGTCAGCAGCGGAACCGGTGGACGCTTGATCCAAGATAAGTGCGACATAAGTGCGCAAAGGGGGATCGATTGAACTGGCAGATCCCGCTGGAATACCTGAAGGTCATTGCTGTCCTGCCGGTCGCACTCGTTGTGATCGTATTCTTGTTCCGCACGGAACTTCGCGACTTGATCAAGCGCATTGCGAGTTTGAC
>JBAVOG010000279.1:0-12112 GCA_049691875.1 Burkholderiales bacterium
CATACCGCCCGGCTGCGGCGCCGACCATCGCGCCGCCCAGCGCCCGCAGCGCCAGCATCCAACCGGCCGTATCGCTCGCAAGGCCGCGCTCGACGAGCAGGATCGGATAGAACGACATCGAGAGCGAAAACGGCAGCGCCGCGTACATCGCACACACGATTCCGTAGTAGGGCGTGCGGCGCCGAAGCAGCAAGCGGTATGCGGCGAAGAGCCCGCCGACCGCTTGCACGTGAGTGGTCACCGGAGACACGAACCTGGACATCGCACCGAACGCACCGACGCACGCTGCGGCGAGCACCCAGAATCCCGCGCCGAACCCGGTCCAGGCGACGATCAGCCCGGCCGCGGCCGTCCCGACGATCTGCGCGCCGTTCGTGGTGGCGTTCAACCGACCCATCTGCGTGCCGCGGTCGCCCGGCAGCTGGGAGCCGATCGACCAGATCGCCGGCCAGAACGTCGCGCGCGAGATCACGAAGAAGAATTGCCCGACGAGGAGCGCCGCAAAGCTCTGCGAGACGGCGAACACCGCGCCGGCGATCGCGCAGCAGATGAACGAGCCGAGCGCCATGCGCCGGCCGCCGATCCGGTCGGTGTAGGCGCCGCCAACCAGGGCGATCACGATGTGCGCGACGGTCGGCAGCGATAGCAGGCCACCGATGGCGATGCCCGAATACCCGAGCCCGTGGGCGTACAGCGGCACGAGGATGTAGCTCATCCCCAGCGCGAGGTTCCAGGCCGACGAGGCGACGAAGAAGGGCCAGAGCGCGCCGCGTCGGGCGCTGTGCGGAGAGTCGGCCATGGCGCGCGATTATCGGCCGTAGCGGCAAAGCGCGTATATGGCGCGCAATTGGTTCGAAATTGCACGCGAGAGCCGCCGGGCCCGCGGCGATTCGATGCCGTCGAGTCGCATCCGGCACGCCGTATCATTCGTATCGGCCGTGGGGATTTCCGAATCCGCGTGCCCGCGAGCGCCGACACCGGCGCGGGCCGCACAGACTGGAGGAGCGCTCATGAACTGGCTCAAGTGGATCACCGCGGCCGCGCTGGCCGGTACGAGTGGACTGGCCTTCGCCGCCGCATGCACGGCGACCAGTCCCGCGCACCGTATCGCGCTGGTGGAGCTCTACACTTCGGAAGGCTGCTCGAGTTGCCCGCCCGCCGATGCCTGGCTGCGCAGGCTGCCCGACTCCGGATACGGCTCGGACCGCATCGTGCCGCTCGCCCTGCACGTCGACTACTGGGACTACATCGGCTGGAAGGACCCCTTTGCCTCGCCGCGCTATAGCGAACGGCAGCGGGTGTACTCGGCGATCGGCAATTCGCGGTTCGTCTACACGCCACAGGTGATCCTCGACGGCCGGGACTATCGCGGCTGGGGCAGCTCCGGCAGCTTCGAGCGATCCGTGAGCGCGGCGAACGCGAAGCCCGCGGGCGCGACGATCACCGTCAGTCTCGATGAGCAGTCGCCGGGCATGACGCAAGTCCGAGTCGGCGCGGAGCTCGCGAAGGGCGCCGGGCGCGGCAACGCGGCGCTCTACGTCGCGACGTACGAGAACGGGCTCAGCACGCACGTGAAGGCGGGCGAGAACCGCGGCGAGACCCTCGCGCACGACTTCGTCGTGCGGCAGTGGTTCGGGCCGATCTCGTTCGACGGAGACGGCCGCGCAACGCTCGACGAGCGGATTTCCCATTCGGGCCGCGGCGGCGTCGCGGCGTTCGTCCAGACGCGCAGTACCGGCGACGTGCTGCAGGCCATCTCGCTCGCGCACTGCAAGGCCGGTTGAGAGGCCACGCGCTGCGCGCGGTTGCGCGTTGGGCAGGGTCGTGACAAAGTAATGACGTGATCGGTCGCATCCTCGGTTTTGCGCTCGGCGTCGTCCTTTTCGCCATCGCGCTCGTCTTCGCCTCGGTGCTCGCGCTCGTCGCGGGCGTCGTCGTGATCGTGCTGTGGATCTACCTCTACTGGCGCCTGCGCGCGCTGAGGAAGGACGCAGCGAGCGGCGGCGGCTCGGGCGGCACGGTCGTCATCGAGGGCGATTACCGCGTCGAGCGCGACGACCAGGCGATCGACGTCACGCCCGTCGAGCCGCACGGCCCCGGCCCAGGGCGCCCGCGTTAGGCATCAGACTTGGCATTCCCGCGCAAGCGGGAATCCAGGAACCCCGCGTCATACCCGCGCAAGGTCGTCACCCACGAGCGCCTTAATCGGGGGCGGGAACCCACTCGGCGCAATCCGCGGCAAATTCCCCAGCACGCTTCGCCAACTGATCGCGGCGGCCGGGCGCCGCGTGTACCTTCCACCCATTACGACCGAGCGGATCGGGGTATGATCCCCCGCGCCCGGTAGGTCGTCGCGTCAGGGAGCGTCGATGGACCACACATACGTCTGGCTGGTGATCGGCATCGTGCTCGTGATCGCCGAGCTCGTCACCGGAACCTTCTACCTGTTGTTCCTCGGCATCGCCGCCATCGTCGGCGCGGCAGTCGCGTTTCTCGGCGCGCCGTTCTGGGCGCAGGCGATCGTCTCGGCCGTCGTGCTCACCATCGGCGTTGTCTGGATCCAGCGTCACAAGCGCATGCAGAAGGAGCCGGGCATGCCCAACCTCGACGTCGGTCAGCCCGTGAAGTGGGAATCCTGGGTCAGCCAGACCGACGGCCTCGCCCGTGTGCGCTTCCGCGATGCTCAATGGGATGCCAAGGTCTCGGGTGAGATCCGCGGCGAACCGGGCGAGGTGCTCTACATCACCGCAGTCGACGGCGCCACGTTGCACGTCGCCAAGACCCGGCGCGTTTAAGGACACGCTCCGGCGATGGCCGAACCGAATCAACCTCCGTCGCCCGAAGATCTCGTCCGGGCGCTTTTCAACACCTTGACCTCCCGCAAGTCGCCGCCGATTCGCCAGACTGCCAAGGGGGTCGCGCGGCGCGCAATGTCGGTTCACCGCAGACAGGCGACTGAAGGCATCGCCAAACCTCCCAAACCGGAGACATCCAGCATGCTTCCCAAGATCATCATCGCACTCATCCTCTCCGTCGTCGTCTACGTGATGGAGATCACCCGGCCCTTCGCGGTGCCGTTTCTCATCATCGCGCTCGCGGTGGTCTTCGTGATCGAGGGCGTGCGCATCCTGCCGCAGCAGGAAGCGTGGGTGGTCGAGCGCCTCGGCCGCTTCCACGAGGTGCTCGAGCCGGGACTGCGCATCATCATCCCGATGGTGGACCGCATCGCCTACAAGCACTCGCTCAAGGAAGTGCCGTTCGACGTCCCCGAGCAGGTGTGCATCACCAAGGACAACACCCAGCTCGCAGTCGACGGCATCGTGTATTACCAGGTCACCGATCCGCGGCTCGCCTCCTACGGCACCTCGGACTACCTGATGGCCATCACCCAGCTCGCGCAGACCACTCTGCGCTCCGAGATCGGCAAGATGGAACTCGACAAGACCTTCGAGAGCCGCGACGAGATCAACCGGCAGATCGTCGCCGTGCTCGATGAGGCCGGCCGCTCGTGGGGCGTGAAGGTGCTGCGCTACGAGGTCAAGAACCTCACCCCGCCCGAGATCATCCTGCGCGCGATGCAGCAGCAGATCACCGCCGAGCGCGAGAAGCGCGCGGTCATCGCGAAGTCCGAAGGCCAGAAGCAGGAAGAGATCAACGTCGCCGAAGGCTCGCGTCAGGCCGCGATCCTCCAGTCCGAGGGCGAGAAGCAGGCCGCCATCAACCGCGCCCAGGGCGAAGGCACCGCGATCCGCGTCGTGGCCGAAGCGAACGCCGCCGCGATCCGCGCCGTCGCCGAATCGTTGGGCGCCACCGGCGGAATGAGCGCCGCCAACCTCAAGATCGCCGAGGAGTACGTCGCCGCGTTCTCCAACGTTGCCAAGACGAACAACACCCTCATCCTCCCCTCCAATCTCTCGGATATTGCCGGGCTGGTCGCCAGCGCCATGACCGTTCTCGATCGTTCACGGCCTGGTGCTGTGCCGCCGCCGATGCCGAGGGGGTGAGGCGCTGGAGATCGATTTCACTTCGGCGGGTCATTTCACGTGGCCTGTAGAAACGTCTCGCCAGGTATGGTGAGGATTCGGTATGTGGGCAAGACGCCATTTTCTGGCTGGGCGTCATGATGCTCAGCGAATCAAAGCGCGCACTCTGGATTGCTACGGTTGCCGGAATCATTTTCGCCTCCGTCCAGTTCATTCGGATCGGAGATGTCGACGCAGCCCTCGGACAGGAGCTGACAGCGACCGAATTGAGGGGCTTTCGCGCGGGGGCGACCGTGCTCTTCTGTGTCGCGCTCCCGGTCATTGTTTCTGCCGCGCAAATGGGCGGCGGCTACGGTGACTAGGTGGGCCAGAGAACTCCGATGATCAGGCTCGCCCTGTCGACGTTGTTACTGGCGGCCGCGCTGGCGCTCTCCGCATGCGGACAGCCCGTCCCGCCGGAGAAGTCCGCGTACGTGGGTGAGTGGCGCGCGCCGGCAATGGGGCTACTCATCACGCAGGATGGAAGCGCTGCGTACAAGCGGCTGAAAGCCGGCGTCAGGACGTCTGCCAATGGCCCGATTCGACGGTTCGAAGGGGATGACTTCGTGGTCGGGGTGCCACTCTTCTCCACCACGTTCGAAGTGTCCAAGCCACCCTACCAGGAGGCAGGCAAGTGGAAGATGGTTGTGGACGGGGTGGAGCTTACGAAAGTCGAGCAATGATGATCCTCACGGACGATGATCTGGAAGTAATCGACAAGCAGACGCTCGATGCACGGAAGGGTGCTGTCCAGAATGGCATTTGACGCGCGACGGCGCGGTCATGCGACGCATGAACGGACATCGATCTGGAAGAGGTTCGCTCAAATATGCGGAATGACGAAGTAACCGGCGTGCATCGCAGGCGCCCACGGTGTTTCACTCACTGGGCTCTCGCTGCCTGCTTTCTCGCAGCGGGCAGCGCGATCGCCCAGGACCGCGATCGGGTGACGGTCAAGTACATGCCTGCGCCCGTGCCGCTCGCGGCATTCGAGACGATGGATGTCCAGTTCGAGCGTCGCACGAGTGCTGCGCCGTCCATTCCCGTCCCGCCCGACAAGTTCTTCGATGCGATCGACGGGATTCTCGCCTCGCACGCGATCACGTCGAACTGGCAGTACGTGTATC
This sequence comes from Burkholderiales bacterium, assembly GCA_049691875.1. Taxonomy (GTDB): domain Bacteria; phylum Pseudomonadota; class Gammaproteobacteria; order Burkholderiales; family SG8-39; genus JAABRB01. The sequence goes on from JBAVOG010000279.1 coordinate 5,150, forward strand.
CGGATGGGGCATATATAAGGATCACCGTCGAGACCGGAGGCCGGGCCATCGTGCTGTCTTCTGCGCACACGCTCTACGAGCGGGACGGCCGCAACATCGCGACGGAACGCGGTCTGGTGGCGCGCGGAGGGCGAGACCCGAAGCAGGTCATCGCGCAGGAAAGCAAAGCGTTTCGCAGTCGGCGGCTCGCATTCGAGAAGATCCTTGCCCTCGTGAACGCGCGAGTGAATGAGGCCCTCGGACGGTGAGCCGGGAAGAAGAATGAAACAATTACTGGAAAAGATCCTCAGGCGAGCTCCGGTCCTCCGAAGAATAATCGGGCCCACCTATCGGAGATCCTCGAGCGGCGGGAAGAATCCAGAGCGGTCCTTCGGGTCGGCGGAATACTGGGAGAAGCGTTACGCTGCTGGTGCCGGTTCAGGTGTGGGCTCATACGGTGCTTTCGCCGCGTTCAAAGCAAGCGTGCTCAACGAGTTTGTCGCTACGCACCTTGTGCAGACGGTGATCGAATTGGGGTGCGGAGACGGCAATCAACTCGGTCTCGCGAGCTACCCGAGCTATCTGGGCTTCGACGTCAGCAGCACCGCCATATCGAAATGCAGGAAGCTGTTCGAGTCGGATGAGCACAAGGCGTTTCGCCTCATGAGTGAATACAATGGAGAAAAAGCAGACCTCGCGCTGTCGCTGGACGTCATCTTTCATCTGGTGGAGGACGGTGTATTTGAGCATTACATGCGAATGCTCTTCGACGCATCCAGTCGATATGTGATCATCTATTCGAGTGACACCGATGACAACACCGGTCACGCTGGTACGCATGTTCGACATCGGAAGTTCACGAGATGGACAAACGAGAATCTGCAGAACTGGGAACTGGTCGAGCATCTGCCAAATCGATATCCGTATCGTGGGGACTATAGGACGGGCTCGTTTGCCGAGTTCTTTATCTACGAGCGAGCGTAGTCAACCGCGACATCGCGTCCGCGGCGCTCGTACGCCGCCGGCGGCAAGGGTGAAGGGCCGGGGAAGAAGCCTCATATTCACTCCCCATGATGAATCCCGAACATCGATTCGATGCACGCCCTGGGATGTCCTGGCCACTTCACCCGATGCGCAGTGGCCGGTCAACGCTTGTTCCCGTATCGGCGTGACCGCGGAGGTCTCGCGCGCGGAGAATCGCGGGCAGGCGCGCGATTTCCATGGCACCTCGACGTTCTGGGTGGCAGTGGCGGCGCTCCTGGTGGTGGCCGTTCCGCAGGCGTGGGTGGTGCTCTCGCCTTCACTGGCGACGCGGGTGGCGGCGACGCTCTGCGCGGTGAGCGTGTTCTCGGCCATCTTCGCTCGCGTGATCGAGGCGCAGCAGCGTAGGCTGGTAACGCTGGCCGTGACCGATCCGCTCACCGGCCTGGCCAACCGGGCGCTGCTCCGGGGCACGCTCGAGCAGGCGATCCAGCAGAAACACCGCAGGGGCGCACCCATGACGCTGGTGACGCTCGACCTCGACCATTTCAACGCCATCAACGACACCCTGGGCCAGGACGCCGGCGAGGCCGTGCTGCGCGGCGTCGGAGATCTGCTGAACCGGCGCATCCGCCGCGCCGACAGGGTGTTTCGCCTCGGTGGCGAGGAGTTCCTCGCGCTCCTGTGTGGGACCAATGCCGAGGTCGGACAGCGGGTCGCCGAGGAGCTGCGCGATGCGATCGGCTCGCTTTCGCTAATCCCCGACCGCACCGTCACCGTCACCGTCGGCATTGCCGCGCTACGTCCGGGAGAGGATGGGGCGGAATGGATGAAGCGCGGCGACGAAAATCTCTATCGTGCGAAGTCGGCCGGCCGTGACCGGGTCGCGGCCTGCAGGCACGTGCTCACAAATAGGCGATCAGCCGCCCGCAGGAGATCACGCTTATCCACAGGGCGAGCGATAGCACGGCCTGCAACCGCGCGACGGCGGGTGCGCTGGCGCCGGTGTCCCACGCCGCAGCACCCTGGAACACGCCGACGTGAAAGAGCGCCGCGTTCGTACCGACAGCCAGGAGGAGCACCATCTTCGTGACGAAGGCGGGGTTACCGATGAAGTCGCTCGCGTGCGTGATGAACATCGAGAGACCGGTCGGGACGACGAGCACGAGGCTTCCGAGCGTCCAGGGCAGCAGAAATCGCGCAACTGCCCGGACCGGCAGGGCTTTCGCGACGCCGAGCACGCGCAGATCGAACATCGCGATCGAGCCGACGAGGATCGCCAGCCCGAAGATGTGCACGATTTCGACGATGGGATAGAGCCACAGCCACTCGCGCATCGCGTGCGCGAGCCCGCTCGCCTCGAGCGCGCCGAGCGCGTCTTGGCCGGGCGTCATGAGCCGGCTTCCGATGCGCGAATCAGCGCAGCTCGGCGGTCTTGCCGTCGACGATGATGCGTTCTGCGCGCATCTCGTCCGGCTTGTTGCGGTTCGGATACCCCACGACGGTGACAGTCGCGCCGGGCTTCAACGCCTCGGGCGGGACGCCGCGGCGCTCGAGGCGGCTCGGCGGTGCGAGCACGACCGTCCACGTCTTGTCCTTGGTCTCGATCCGGACGTGTCCGTGCGGATGCTCGTAGCCGGACTCCAGGATGCGACCCGTGAGCGTCAGCACGTGCTCGGAGTCGTACTCGCTCCAGCCGTGGTGGGCCAACGCAGGCGCAACAAGAAATAGCGCGGCGACGAACACGCCAGCTCGAAATCCGATCATGTTGCCATCTCCATCGGTTGAATCGCTCGCGACTATGCACCGGGTCCGGCGGCGCAGCAAGCGGACCGGATCCGGGCCGTGGCATCTGGACCACTTGACCCCCACGAAGTTCATGCAGCAGCATCGCCGCCTATTCATCCCGAAAAGGCAGGTGACCGCCATGAATACTCCCGCGTCGTTTCAGGCGCTGTTCGCGCCACTTTTTCCCGGGCTGATGGGAATAGAGATCCTGGAGGCGGCCGCCGATCGCGTGGTTGCGACACTCAAGGTGCGCGCCGACCTGTGCACGACCGGCGAGATCCTGCATGGCGGGGCCCTGATGGCCTTCGCGGACACACTCGGGGCAGTGGGAACGTTCGTGAATCTTCCCGCGGGCGCACGCACCACGACGATCGAGTCGAGCACGAAGTTCATCCGCGCAGCGCCGGTGGGATCGACTGTCGTGGGCGAATGCACCGCGCTCCATCGCGGGCGTACCACGACGGTCTGGCAAACGCTCGTGAAGTCCGACGCGGGGAAATTGTGCGGCGTGGTCACGCAGACCCAGCTCATTCTCCCGTCCTGACCCGGCGCGGGCATGAACGACTATGCGGCCCTGATCCTCGGCATCGTCTGCGCGGGCGCGGGCGGCGAGCTGTTCGTCCGGGGCGCGGTGGGAATTGCGCGCTGGCTGCGAATCTCCCCCGGGATCATCGGCGCGACGATCGTGGCGTTCGGTACGTCGAGCCCCGAGCTCTCGATCGCCGTCAGCTCGGCATTGGCGGGAAACCCACGACTCTCCCTGGGCGACGCGCTCGGCAGCAACGTCGTGAACGTCGCGCTCATTCTCGCGTCCGCGCTGGTGATTTCCGGGATCCAGTGTCCACGGGGAAGCCTGAAGCGGGACTTCCCGGTGGCGCTTGTGGTTCCGGTGATCTTGGGCGTGCTGGTGCTGGACGGCGTCGTGTCCAGGATCGACGGCCTGTTGCTGCTGGGGATATTCGCCGTGTGGATCGCGGCCACGATCGTCGAGGCCAGAGACCAGCGCAGTGCCGCGGCGCAGGATATTGGCGCGAAGCGGACGTGGCCCGCAATGCTCTCGGCCGTCGGCGGTCTCGTCCTGCTGATTGTCGGCGCAGTATTCATCGTCGCGGGCGCGAAGGGGATCGCCGCCGCGTTCGGCGTCGACCAGTTCATCATCGGCGCCACGATCGTTGCGGTCGGGACCTCCACGCCCGAGCTCGCGACGGCGATCGTCGCCAAGCTGCGCGGGCACGACGAGATGAGCCTCGGCGCGATCCTTGGCAGCAACGTCTTCAACGGGCTTTTCGTCATCGGGGTGGCGGCCACGATTCACCCCATCACGGTCGGATGGCGCGAGATCTACGTGGCACTGGTGTTCGGCGTCGTGGCGCTCGCGCTCACTTTTCCCAGCGGCCGGGGATTCATCGAGCGACGCCGTGGCGTTATTCTGCTGGTGCTCTATGCTGTCTATCTCGCGATCATCCTTCAGTATCGAATTGCTTGACCGAATGCGAGGTGACCAGGCATGAGTAGTGAACGCGGCACACGGGGGCAAGCGTCTTCCCTTCCGGAGGCGGCAATCATCGCGCTGGACGCGGGCAACAAGCTGGAAGCAATCAGGATCGTGCGGGAGGCCACCGGGCTTGGCCTCAAGGGGGCCAAAGACGCGGTGGAACGCTACGTTCCGGGCGACGCTCCGTACCGCGCACCGGAACGCCCCTCCATGGGCGGCGAGGCGTTTCCCCTCGGGGCCGTGTCTGCGCTTCAGAACGGAAGAATGATCGATGCCGTCAAGATCGTGCGCCTGGCGCACGGTGTCGGCCTGAAGGACGCGAAGGACGCGGTCGACCGCTACGTCGCGTCCGATCCGCTCCTGCGGAGCCGATTCGAAGCGGCGCGCGCGGAAGCGCGGAAGGGCGTGCGCCTCTGGGCGATCGCACTCGCGATGCTCGCAGGGTTGGTTGCCTACTACTATTTGAAGTAGCTCGCCCGTTCAGCTCGCTTGAAAGACGTGCCGCAGCTCGGCATCGGGCGCGCCCATGCGCGATTCGAATATTCGCTCATCCGCAGCCCGGAGCCGCCGACTGATTTCGCGTCCCAGATTCATCTGGATCACGGCGAACTGCTCGACGCTCTTTTCGTAGACCTGGAAAAGATTGGCGGCGGACAGCCGGATCGCCTCGCAGTCCTCGATCGCGCGCACCGAAGCGCTGCGCGGCTGCAGGTCGATCAGTGCCATCTCGCCGAAGCAGTCGCCTCTTTCCAGCGTGCGGAGAAGAAAATCCCCACCCCGCCAGGATTTCAGCACGGCGACCTTCCCGGTCTCGAGGACGAACATCGAGTCGGCGTCATCGTTCTCCCGAAAGAAATACTCGTTCGCCGGGACCGAGTCGATCGGACAGAGATCCAGCAGGAAATCCAGAATGTCCGCCTGGATCCCGCCGAAGACGGGCATGCGCTGCAGGAGCTCGATCCGCGTCTCGTCCATGTCGGCACCTTCGAAGATGAATGTGACAGGGCACCAGCAACACTACGCCCAACTTTGGTGCCGCGACAGTCCTGCGAATGCGGGGTCGACCCACGCCGCGTGTGCCGGATTGATGCGCCGCAGGCCACGCTGACGCCACGCCCGGTTGCGGCGGCGCGCCATACCACCGACAATCCGGCGACACGACCTTCGGGGGTGGAGCATGAGCGGAGCTTTCAAGGGGCGGCGCGAGGATCGGCGCCTCCTCACCGGCGCGGGGCGCTATACGGCTGACGTCAATCTGGAAGGCCAGCGGTACGCATGCTTCCTGCGCTCCGACTACGCCCACGCCGAAATCGTTTCGATCAACGTCGCGCCGGCGCTCGCGCATCCCGGCGTCCTCGCGGTCCTCACCGGTGAGGATACGGCGAAAGCCGGTTTTCGCACGCCACCTCCGGCAGTGAAGTTTCCAGGGCGGGACGGCATGACACTCAAAGTTCCGCATCGCGACGTGCTGGCGCGCGGACGCGTGCGCCACGTCGGACAGGAGGTCGCGCTGATCGTTGCCGAAACGGCGCTGGCGGCACAGGATGCAATCGAGCTGATTGAGGTGGAGTACCGCGAGCTCCCGGCGGTGGTCGAGGTTGACGCGGCGCTTGCGCCCGGTGCGCCGCAGGTTCACCAGGACGTGCCCGGCAACCTCGTGTTCGACTGGGAGTACGGCGACGCGGCGAAGACCGACGAGGCATTTGCGCGCGCCGCGCACGTGACGCGGATCGAGCTCGATTCGCAGCGCATGGTCGGCAACCCGATGGAGCCCAAGAGTTGCCTGGCGACGTACGACAAGGCGACCGACACTTACGACGTCTATGCGAGCGGGCAGGGCACGCAGGTACTGCGTGCCGGGCTCGTCGCGGTGTCCGGCCTCGCACCCGAGAGGATTCGCGTGCATCAGCTCGACGTGGGCGGCGGGTTCGGAATTCGTGTCAACGCCTATGCCGAGTACTCGGCGCTGATGCTGGCGGCACGGACCGTGGAAGGACCGGTCAAGTGGGTCGGCTCGCGCTCGGAGACGTTCGTGAGCGACCATCACGGCCGCGGCGTGAAGCTCGTCGGCGAGCTCGCGCTCGACAAGGAAGGGAACTTCCTCGGTCTGCGGCTCGATTGGTTCGTCAATCTCGGTGCATACCTGTCGCAGGCCGGACCGATGATCAACACGGCCATGGCAAGCCTGCACGCGTCGAACGCGTACCGAATTCCGGTGCTGTATGGCCGCCACCGACTCGCGGTGACAAACACCACGCCGACCACCGCGTATCGCGGCGCCGCGCGACCGAGCGTCGTCTACCTCGCGGAACGGCTGGTCGAGCAGGCTGCGCGCGAGACCGGCATCGATCGAGTCGAGCTGCGTAAGCGGAATCTCATTCCGAAAGAAGCCTACCCGTACAAGACGCCGACGTCTGAATACGACAGCGGCGACCCGATCGGATGCCTCATGCAGGCAATCGAAACCTCCGACTGGGACGCATTCGAGGCGCGCCGCGAGGAAGCCGCGACACGGGGCAAGCTGCGCGGAATCGGCTGCGCGGTCTTTGTCGAGCCCTCGGGCGGTGGCGTGGTGCCGAAAGAAGAGGCGGCGATCCGGATCAATGCGTCGGGAAACATTCTGCTGCATGTGCTCGCCGGCTCCACCGGGCAAGGGCACGAGACGGTGTTTCCGGAGATCGTCGCCGAGGTGCTCGGCGTGGACGCCGAGAAGATCACGC
>JBAVOG010000280.1:0-4374 GCA_049691875.1 Burkholderiales bacterium
CTGCGATTTCGAGTGCGGGCGCCTACGACGTCTACGTGCGATGGACTGCGCACCCGAACCGTTCGACGGGGGTGCCCGTGGTCGTCCGGCATGCGAGCGGGACCACGAGCCACACGTTCAACGAGCAAAGTGGCGGAGGCGCGTGGGTGCTGCACGGCCGGTACAACTTCAACACGGGCAGCGCCGGCTACGTCGAGGTCAGCGACACCAGCGGCCAGGCCGCAGCGGACGCCGTGCGATTCGTGCCGGCTCCGTGAGTGAGATAGAAATGGCTAAGAGAACTGCCTTGGACCAATCCCCGCGCGTACGTATCGTCAGGCCACGAGCGAACGGATGAGGGCACACGTCGATGAAAGGTCGGCTGATTCGAGCGAAAAGCAGGGAGCATGCTCCGCGACACGCGCCACGGCGTCCAGTCCGTGGTTGGGATGTGCAAGCGGGTTGAGCGCCGTGACGTACAGACGTGCACTCGCTTCGGCAAGACTGAGTTTTCTCAGAGTCGGTGCGTGAAGCCCGGGATGTTGCCGAACGAGGAACACCGCCCCGATTGCGGTCGGCGCCGAGACGGAAGCGACGGCGAGCGTTCCAGCCGGAATGTGGATAGTGCGTCCAAGGTGGATCGCATGTTCGGGCAGCGGATAGGGGGCCGGAGGCGGCTGCTTCAGGCAAAGGGCATGCGGATACGGAAGGACCGCCAGAGAATCAAGCTCGACGGGACTAAGCTCGTCACTCAGGTACCCAAACCCGTGCCGAAGGAGGCCCCAGGTCGTCGTCGACTTCCCGCTCCCGGATTCCGCTGCAAACAAGTAAGCCTTGCCGTCCCATTCGACAGCAGCGGAGTGCAAGAAAAGGAGATTGGGACGTCTCCTTTGCAGCGCGACGACGAGGTCCTCTTCCAATAGAGATAGCAGGTCGCCGAGACCCTCCCCGGTGACTGCTCTCTGCCCCTCGCGCACGATCGTGAAGGACTGCGCCGAGCCAGCGCAGTCCACGATGTACCGAAGGTCGGGGCATCCATCCGCACTGCCCGTTGACATCGATCCGAAGTTGGCCTCCAGTAGCGCCCGGACGATCGGGTTCGTGCAATCAATCTGAACTAGCTGCCCCAGGATGAGAAAGGAATGCGGCGACTCCCCGCCTGCGGTCCCAACGTGGTCTATCGCTCCCACTCCGAGCACGCAGTCAAATTCCTGGGACATGACGTACGATGCACCACGTATAAGAGGCGCGCGAACAACAGCGGCCACGCACGTGACCGAGGGCGTGTGAAAAGCCTGACGTCCGCAAACTTCGAGAGAAACGCTGGGGCCGTACGAAGTACGGCCCTGCAGAATCCACTAGCGTCTAGGTGGCCACACCGGCGAGACTACTCTGCGCCGGATGATGCTCCTGATCGGTCTCCTTATCGGACTTTCCTTTGGAGAGCCAGCCTTGGCATAGGAGGGCGCCACCGCCATCGTCAGCACTGCTGGGGCAATGTAAGCGGCTTTCCGGACGAATTTTCTGCGAGATGCGTTGTGATTTGCCATGTTGAAGCCCTATTCCAACTTTTCTGCCGACAAAATGCGTACTTCCCCCTAAGTCGTGCTCCGAATTCCTATCAGTCCTCGCTCGCCCTTCAACATTCTTGGACGAGGTTGAGGGCCCGGAGCTGATTCAGCGCTTCGAGCACGTCGCGAACGGCCACTTGCTCTTCGACTTCGAACGATTCCGCGAGTAGCTTCGCCATTTTATCAGCCGACGGAGTTTCCTCTACGTGCCGCCAGATGAATGTAGCCGTCTGATTAAGCTGATGAATCTTGTCCGCCTCTCTATCCAGGACGACCACTTCGCTTTCCAGATCCTGAACCAGGACCCCGTCAAGGCGCCTACGCAGCGAGATCACTATAAGAGTTACCCTGTCAGTTTCCGCTGAAAGATGGAAGGCCCAGCAAGCCTTCCAATAGGCAATAAGCATGCATCACTTTTCGCGGCGACGACGTTAGAAAAGTCCGATCCGATACCGTGATTTACAATTTTTAACAATTCAAGGCTCACGCGCCGCATGTTCGACTGGCCAACGCCTCGTGCTATCCGGATATTCCCTCTTGGAGGGGCTTGGCTGACAACTAAGGCAGCGCCGCTTCCTGCCAACGCCAGGTGTCAGCGCACATTGCCTCGATGCCCAGTTCCGCTCGCCATCCAATAGTCCGCGCTGCGAGCGAGGGATCCGCATAGCACTGCGCAACATCTCCCGGGCGGCGTGGGACGATGCGATAGGGCACGCGCTTTCCGCTTGCCCTTTCGAACGCACGAACCATCTCGAGCACGCTGTATCCGCGCCCGGTGCCAAGATTGACCGTCAGCACGCCCGTTTTTTGCGCTCGCAGCGCCACGAGTGCAGCAAGGTGCCCACGCCCGACATCGACGACATGCACGTAATCGCGCACGCCAGTGCCATCCGGCGTCGGGTAGTCGTTTCCGAACACCTGTAGCTCCGGCAGCTTGCTGGCCGCAACCTGAGCAACGTAGGGCATCAGGTTGTTGGGTGAATTATTTGGGTCCTCGCCAATCAGGCCCGACGCATGCGCGCCGACCGGGTTGAAGTAACGCAGTAACCCGACGCACCATTCCGGATCGGCCGCCGCCAAATCGCGCAGGATCTCCTCGACAATCAGCTTGGACCTCCCATAGGGATTTGCAGGCAACAATGGGAAATCCTCACGAATCGGCATGGACGTCGCCTCACCGTACACCGTCGCCGAAGACGAGAACACCAGCATCTTCACCCCGGCCTCGTCCATGCATTGGGCGAGTGCGACGCTCCCTGAGACGTTATTCTCGTAATAGGCGAGTGGTCTTGCTACCGACTCCCCAACGGCTTTCAGGCCAGCAAAGTGGATTACGGCGTCGAATCGGTGCGCTGCAAAGAGTTGTCTTAGTGCGGCGCGGTCGCAGACGTCCAATTTCGCGAAGCGCGGTCGTCGGCCCACGATCCGCTCGATGCGGTCAATTACCGACGGCTTGCTATTGCAGAAGTTGTCGACGATGAAGACGTCGTGCGCTGCCGCCATCAGCTCCACGACCGTGTGCGAACCAATATATCCGGTACCGCCCGTGACCAATATCATCACCGTGCGCTGACCTCGTCATTTCCTGCTGGTCGGCCATCTGCCGGACTCATCTGAGCCTGCTCGAACGCGCCGAGGGCAGCTGAATGTAACAGATCCAATACACCTCAAGTTCCGGCTTGACGCGAGTGACGCTTGAGCGCGTGCCGCGTCAAACGCCATGACGTTTGAATTGTAAACATTTGTCAACGAGTACCGTTTTCTTCACGCGTTAGCGTTTGCGTAGTGCTATTTCGTGAAGCGAAGGAATAGCATTCGAAAGTTGAAGACTAGCGGGTTTGGCAGGGCCTTTCGACCTATTATGTTGCGCCTGACGAAGTTAGCCGTAACCGTTCTCCTCCTCCTCGCGTTCGGTCTAGCGCGGACGGCTTGGGCGGATCCGAATCAAGGGCCGGGGGGCCCGATCCTGGTCGTCACCTCGTCGTCATCACCCTTCAGCCGCTACTACGCTGAGATTCTGCGTGCGGAAGGACTCAACTCGTTCGCCGTCGCCGATCTTCCTGCAGTGAACGCCACGACGTTGGCTACATACGACGTTGTTATCCTCGCGAGGGCTGCGTTATCAGGCACTCAGCTCACGATGTTCACGTCGTGGGTGAACGGAGGCGGCCATCTCATTGCGATGGATCCGGATCCGTCCCTTGCAAGTCTTCTCGGAATCACGCCCACGGGCACCACGCTGAGCGAGGGCTACCTCCGAGTCGATAGCTCGACACGGGCGGGGAGCGGTATCGCCAGCCAGACGATGCAGTTTCACGGCGTCGCCCAGCTTTACACGCTGAGTGGTGCGACCAGTCTCGCTCAGCTTTACTCGGACGCGTCGAACGCCACGCCATACGCAGCCGTGACGATTCGCGATGTCGGCTCGAACGGCGGCCGGGTTGCCGCATTCACATTTGATCTCGCCCGCTCCATTGTCTACACGCGTCAGGGCAACCCGGCTTGGGCGGGCGAGGAGCGCGACGGTAACTTTCCCATCCGCTCGGACGACTTGTTCTTCGGGAATGCCGCCGGCGATCCCCAGCCGGACTGGGTGGATCACAACAAGATCTCTATTCCTCAGGCGGACGAGCAGCAACGCTTTCTTGCCAATCTCATCCTCGACATCAATCGCGACCGCAAGCCTCTGCCGCGGTTCTGGTATTTCCCGAACGGGCACAAGGCAGTCGTCCTGATGACCGGCGACGACCACGGGAACGGTGGCACCGCGGGTCGATTTGATGATTTTCTCGCAAAAAGTCCTCCGGGCTGCTCGGTGGCGAAC
>JBAVOG010000281.1:0-8230 GCA_049691875.1 Burkholderiales bacterium
CCGAAGCCGACCGGCAAGCGCTGGTGCAACTACGGCGTGGCGCTCAAGTTCATTCCGAAGACGGGTAGCGCCTGACGTACGCGCCGGCGGCGGAGCGGATCCGCCCCGGCGCGGCGCCCATCATGCATCCGTCGGCATCGGCACTGCGCCGAGTTGCTGGAGAAGGGCCAAGTTGTCGGGATACAACCACGTCTCGGCGATCTGCCCGTTTCGCATGCGGTAGATCGCCATCCCGCCAAACGATACCCTGCGGCCGGTCCGCGGAACCCCTGCGAATTCGGCCTGATGGACGCCGCTCACCGTGAAGCGCGCGGCGACCTGGTCCTGATCGCCAACCATAGCGTCGATCGACATTTCCATGCCCGGGAACGCGGCGTCAAGCCGGGCAAAGAACTGCTTGTACTCATCGCGGCTGGCCGGATTGCGGCCGCCGGGGAAGCCGTGCGTGCGAATTTCGGGCGCGACGAGTTCATCGATCACGTCGAATCTTCCCGAATGCGTGTCCTCGAGAAAACGGAGGACGTTCCGTTTGTTCAGCTCGGACGCTTGAATTGCGCGGGTGCTCATGATGCTCTCCTTTCAACGGGTTGATTGAAAAAGGTCGGCCGGATCCTCCGCCGGAGCCTTCGTATTACAGTGAACGTATATGTTCACTGGAAGTAAGGTTACCAGCGGCCCGAGGCGCTTGTCAATAGTTTAGTGAACATATATGATTACTGAAATGAGGAAACGTCCCGGGAAGCATCCCGACAAGCGTCCGTATCGGCTCAAGCGACGCGCCGAGCAGCAGGACAAGACGCGCGTTCGCATTGTCGAGGCCGCGATGGCGCTGCACGAGGAGCTCGGGCCGCGCAACACGACCATTAGCGCAATCGCCGAGCGCGCGGGTGTGCAGCGCCTGACTGTCTATCGTCACTTTCCGGACGCACACGGTCTCCTCGTCGCCTGCTCGTCGCATTGGCTCGCTTTGCATCCGCCGCCGGATCCCGCCGACTGGCAAGCCATCGACAATCCCGGCGCGCGCCTGCGCACTGCGGTCGCGCGTCTCTACGGCTACTATCGGCGCACCGAGAAGATGTGGCGCGGCTCGTACCGCGACGAGGATGCGGTGCCGGCGCTTAAGGCAACCATGGAAGCTCCGCGCGACTATTTGCGTCGCATCCGCGACGATCTCGTCGCGGCGTGGGCTCCGTCACCCGAGGCGAACCGCACGGTGAGTGCGGTCATCGGTCATTGCCTGCAGTTTTCGAGTTGGGAGTCGCTGGATCGCGAGGGGCTGACCGACGCAGAGATGGCCGATGCAATCGCGCAGTGGCTGGAAGGGATCTGTTCGTATCGACCCGGACGCCGGCTCACGAGCACGCGCGCCGACAGGCGCCGCGCGTCCGGGTGATCAAGATTGTTCAGACGGCGTGATCACGCCGAGGTCCACGCCGTTCGCTTCCGCCCACCGCTTGAACGCGACGGAGTGATCCGGGCCGCCGCCGAGCGTCTTCGCGGCTTCTGCCCACATTTCGCTCATCAGCTGGCACGCGGGGGCATCGATGCCAATTGCCCGGGCGAGATCCGCGGCGATGCCCACGTCCTTGGCGAGCAGGCCGAGCGCAAAGCCGGTCGCGAACTTGCCCGGGACGACGTGCTCCTTGAGCGTGTACTCCGTGCTGAAATTGCGTCCGGTCGATGCGTTGAGGATGTCGACCATGGTCGCAGGATCGAGGCCGAACTTCCGGCCGACGATGAGCGCCTCGGCGCCCGCGGTGAACCCCGCCGCCGCGACGTAGTTGTTGAGGGCCTTCATCGCGTGGCCCGAGCCCGCGGCGCCGGTGCGAAACAGCTTCTGCCCCATGCACTCCAGGAGTGGCCGGACGCGCGCGATCGCTTCCTCGTCGTCGCCACCGATCATGATCGCGAGTGTTCCCGCCTCCGCCTTCGGCACACCTCCGGACACCGGCGCATCGATCAGGGCCACGTTATCGCGCGAGAGCACCTCGGCGAGCTCGCGGGTGCCGGTCGGCTCGGACGAGCTCATGTCGACGACGATCGATCCGCGCGCGAGGACATGACCCAGTCCACCGCCCCATTCGCGCATCACTGCGCGGACGATCCGGCCGGTGGGCAGCATCGTGACGACCACGTCGGCCTCGCGAAAGGCCGCCGGCTCCTCGGCGGCCCGGCAATCGTGCTCGTCGGCAAAGCGCCGCTGGCGCGCCGCGTCGGTATCCCGTACGGTGAGCGGAAATCCCGCCTTCGCCACGTTCCGCGCCATCGGCCAGCCCATGTTGCCCAGGCCGACGAATCCCACCTTGAGTGTGCTTTGCACGAAGGCCCCCTATTCGGCGATTCCCAACTCGGCGAATGTCTCGCGCGCGCAGCGAATGCCTTCCATGGCGGCCGGCACGCCGCAATAGATCATCGCGTTGAGCAGGATTCCGCGAATCTCCTCCTTGGTCACCCCGTTAGTGAGGGCGGCCCGCACGTGGATCTTGATCTCGGTCGTCTTGCCCATCGCGAGCACCATCGATAGCGTCGCGATGCTGCGGAGGCGACGCGGAAGGTCCTCGTTTCCCCACACCTCGGCAAAGCAATAGCGCGTGACGACGTCCTGGAATCCGCGCGTGAAATCGGTGGCTTCCTTGATGTGCTTCTCGCCCAGTTCGGCGCCGAAGAGCTCGCGCCGGATCTGCAGGCCCTTCTCGAACAACTCGTCTCGCATTGTTTCCTCCATTTGCCTGGTTTGCCCGACCTTTTCAGAGCGCGCCCACCCCCTCCAGCGCCCGACGCACTTCTTCCACCCCTTCCGGCGAGAGCGCCGCCTGGGGCGGCAGCGGCGCACCCACCGCGTAGCCCTGGAGCTGCAGGCCGCCCTTGATGCAAGCCGCAAGATTGTGCTTGGCGAACGCCTGGTTGAGGTCCCACAGACGGCGTTGCAATGCCAGTGCCTCGTCCCATGTGCCACGCCGGCAAAGTTCGTAGAGCGCGACACTCTGGCGCGGCACGATGCACGCGGGCCCGGCCATCCAGCCGACACCGCCGATAAGCATGACGCATGCGGGAATGTGCGCCGAGGCGGAAAAGACCTTCATCCGGTCTCCGACCCGGTTGATGATCGAGAGCAGCCGCCCGGTGTTGAACGAAGCGTCCTTGATGTAACCGATGTTCGCGACGTGGCTCAGACGCTCGATGACGGGGAGGCTGAGATCGGAGCGCTGGAAGTTCGGGTTCGTGTACAGCACGACCGGAAGCGACACGGACTCCGCGATCCCCTTGAAATAGTCGAAGACGCCTGCGTCCGGAATCGGGAAGTAAGCCTCGAGCACGGCGAGAATCCCGTCGCAACCGAGCCCCTCCATTTCGCGCGCCTGAAATGCGGCGTCCGCAGTGGTCGTCGCGGCCACTCCCGCGACGACGGGCACCCGGCCGGCCGCCGTCTCGACCACGATCTCCACGACGCGGCGCTTCTGTGCCCACGACAGGTACGCGAATTCTCCGGTCGACCCGAGTGGCGTGAGGCCGTGCACGCCCGCGTCGATGAGGTCGTTGCATAGCCGCGCCAGCACGTCGGCCATGACCTCGCCTGACGCATCGATCGGCGATACGAGGTAGGGAAAAACACCGCGGAACTCCATCCTGGCCATAGGGATTTCTCGTCATGCGCGCCGGGAGCCCGCATCGTACCGCGTCGCCCGTAACGCGGCGCGTGCTAGATTCAAGTGTCGTTTCATGTCGCGCTTCCGGCAGGATCCTCGATGACCGAAAGTCTGCGCGTGCTGGTGCTCTACGCTCATCCCAATCACGACGTCTCGCGCACCAACCGAGCGCTGCGCGCCGCGATCGAGGGTGCGCCGGGCATCACCGTGCACGATCTCTACGACTGCTATCCCGATCTGTTCATCGACGTGCGCCGCGAGCAACGCCTGCTGCTGGAGCACGACGTGCTCGTGTTCCAGCATCCCATGCAGTGGTACAGCGCGCCCGCGATCGTGAAGGAATGGGAAGACAGCGTGCTCGAGAACGGCTGGGCCTACGGCGAGGGCGGCGACAAGCTGCGCGGAAAATACTTCTTACAGGCAGTGACCACCGGCGGTCGCCCCGAGTCCTACCAGCACGGCGGCAAGGCGCACTTCACAGTGCCGGAACTGCTGCGCCCATTCGAGCAGATGGCGCATTACTGCGGCATGGTGATGCTGCCACCGTTCGTGACCAACGATGCGCGTGATCTCGACGACGACGCGCTGGCGGCGCAGGCTGGTCGGTACCGCGCGCTGCTCGATGCGACCCATCGCGGCGACCTGCCTCCGTCATTCGACACCATTCCCGGAGCGGACTGAGCATGGACGAGAGCTTCATTTCCCAGATGCTCGTCTACCTCGCGGCGGCGGTGGTCGTCGTACCGGTGTTCAAGCGCCTCGGGCTGGGCTCGGTGCTCGGCTTCCTGGTGGCCGGCATCATCATCGGGCCGTGGGGCCTCAAGCTCATTTCCGATGTCGATGCCATCCTGCACTTCGCGGAGATCGGCGTGGCACTGCTGCTCTTCCTCGTCGGGCTCGAGCTCGATCCGCGCCGGCTCTGGAGCATGCGCAAGCCGGTCTTCGGGCTGGGCGGCGCGCAGATCGGCGTGACGATCCTGGCCGTCGCCGGCATTGCCTACTGGCTCGGTCAGAGCATCACGGTGGGTATCGTGGCCGGGATGGGATTCGCCATGTCCTCGACGGCGATCGTGCTCGCGACGCTCGCGGAGAAGAACCTCCTGCCGACGCCCGCCGGCCAGGCGTCGTTCGCCGTGCTGCTCGCGCAGGATCTCGCGGTGATTCCCCTGCTGATGGTGCTCGCGTTGCTGGCGCCGGGCGCGACCGGCGCGGACTTCGACTTCCTCGCCGCGGGCAAGGCGATCGGCGTGATCGCGGCGGTGATCTTCGTCGGGCACACGTTGCTCCGTCCCGTACTGCGGTACATCGCGAATACCCGGCTGGGCGAAATCTTCATCGCGTTCTCGTTGCTCCTGGTGCTGGGCACCGCTGCACTCATGCACTGGGTGGGTCTGTCGATGGCACTGGGCACGTTTCTCGCCGGAGTGCTCCTCGCGGACTCCGAGTATCGCCACGAGCTGGAGCTGGATATCGAGCCGTTCAAGGGTCTGCTGCTGGGGCTGTTCTTCATCGCGGTCGGAATGTCCGTCGACGTCGGACTCTTCGCCCGTGCGCCGGAGATCGTCGTCGGGCTCGCGCTTGGCATCGTCGCGCTCAAGATCGCTCTGCTGATTCCGCTTGCGCGGCTGTTTGACCTGGGTGGGCGCGAAGCGATCCTGTTCGCACTGCTGCTCTCCCAGGCCGGCGAGTTCGCGTTCGTCGTGTTCGGGGCCGCGGGAACGCAGAACATCCTGCCGCGGGAGACCGTCAACGTGCTTACCGCGGTCGTGACCGCATCCATGCTTGGCACGCCGCTCATCTTGTTCGCCTACGAGCGGTTCGTCCTGCCGCGCTTCGCCAGCGGTCCGGAGCGGGCCGCCGACGTGATCGAGGAGCACCATCCGGTGATCGTGGCCGGCTTCGGGCGGTTCGGCCAGATCGTCGCGCGGCTGCTGCAGGGCCGCGGCATCGCCGCCACGATCATCGACCACGATCCGAATCAGATCGAGCTGGTGCGCCGCTTCGGCTGGAAGGCTTACTACGGAAACGTCACGCGGCTCGATCTGCTGGAAAAGGCGGGCGCCGCGACCGCAAAACTGCTGATCGTCGCGGTGGACAATCCCGACACGGCGCGTGCGACGGTGAAGCTCGCACGCAGCCATTTCCCGAAGCTCGCGGTCCTGACTCGGGCACACGACCGCACCGACGCCTACGAGTACGCCGTGCTCGGCGTGCCGGCGATCCGCGAGACCTTCGGTTCGGCGGTCGAGGCGGGCGAGCGCGCGCTTCGCATGCTCGGGGTCGGTGGACACGCGGCGCGGCGGTTCGCCCAGTGGTTCCGCCGCCACGACGAGGAAGAGCTGGTGCTCCTCGCCCCGATCCGCCACGATCAGAAGCAACTCATCCAGCGCACCCGCAAGGCCCGCGACGATCTCGAGCAGCTCTTGCGCGACGAGGAAGGCCGCGTCCGCCGCGGCGGGGAAGGCGGGTGGGACTGAACGCGGCGCTAGATCTCGAAGCCGGCCTTCGCGCGCACTGCGCGCGACGCATCGCTCGTTAGCATTTCGATGAACTGCCGCGCCGCCTCGGGGGCGGAGGCGTTCACGCACAGGCCGATCGAGTACATGGTGGCGAGCTCGAACTCGACCGGCAATGGCCCGACCAGCGCCACGCCTGGTGTGCTATTGATCTCGGTGATCTGCGTGCACCCGATCGGCAGCGTGTCGGTTGCTTGTGCAAGGGCGCGCATCGCCGTCGCGCCATTGGGGAAAGTTCGCAGCCGGGACGCCACGTCGTCTGCGATCCCCAGCCTGGCCAGCACACTGGCAAAGTGAATCCCGGCGGTCGCTCGCTGTGGATCGGGGAAATAGATGCCTTGCGACGCGAGGAGACTGGCCCGCAGCGTGTCGGCACCGGGGATGTCCGGCATCGGATCCCCGGAGCGCACGGCAACGCCGGTCCTTACCACCCCGATATCCCCGCGCGGTGCGGGGGCGACGTGGCTGCTTGTCACGAGCTCGTCAATGAGCTTCCGGGTGAGGATGACGACGTCGGCGCGCCCCCCCGCCAGCAGCTTGTCCCGCATGGCGCCCACGGCGCTGAACGTGCCGTCGATCTCGTAACCGGTGTCGGCGCGATATCGATCGGCAAGCGCGCGAACGATTCCGTGGGCGGCCCCGCCGCTCAGCAGTCTCAGGCGCATCCGGCGCGCCCGCTCAGCCTACGGCCGCCAGGATTCGCTCGGGCGTGATCGGAAGATCGCGAATGCGCACGCCGAGCGCGTCGAACACCGCGTTGCCGATCGCTCCCGCGGTCGGTCCGGCTGCGCCTTCTCCGGCACCTACCGAGCGCTCGCTGGGCCGGTTCACGATCTCGACCACGACTTCGGGAACCTCGGAGAATTTCAGGATCGGGTACTCCTCCCACGTGTCACTGAGGACCCGGCGACGATCGAAGCGGACTGCTTCCTTCAGCGTCTGGCTCGCGGCCTGGATCGCGCCGCCTTCGAGCTGATTCGCGACGCCGTCGGGATTGACGACGAGCCCCACGTCTACCGCGACGACGAGTCGCCGCACCCGGATTTCCTGCTCGGCGTCGATCTCCGCGACGACGGCGCAATACGCGCCGAGGTTCTTGTATTTCGCGAACGCAATGCCGTGCCCGCGACCCTCTGCCTTCTTCCACGAGCGCCAGTTCGCACGCCGTGCCGCGGCCTCGATCACGGACCGCGCACGTGGATCGGTCAAGTGGCGCAGGCGATATTCGACCGGATCCGCCCCGGCCGCATGCGCGAGCTCGTCCATGAAGGACTCGATCGCGAACACGTTTGCGAGCGCGCCGAGCGAGCGCAGCGCCGAGACGCGCAGCGGCATATCGAGCACACGGTGAGCGACAACCTTGCGTCCCGGAAACTCGTAGAGCGGCACCGCATTGCGCTCGGAGCCGCCAGCGGGCATCGGCGGGTTGATCGCCAGAGGCATTTCGAAGGGTTGCGCGAGATGCCCGGCCGAGAGGAGTGCCGGCTTGTCCGCGCGTCCGGGCCGGGTGCTGTGTCCGTTCGAGTAATTCTCGAGCGTCCATTGCACCACGTTGCCTGAAGCGTCGAGCCCGGCGGAAACGTCCACTGCCATGGTCGGGCCGTACGGCGCCCAGCCGAGCTCCTCCTCGCGTGACCACAGTACGCGCACCGGGCGATCGCCGGCCGCTCGCGCAAGCAGCGCCGCATCAAGCGCTACGTCATCCGCGGGATTGTGGCCGTAGCAGCCCGCGCCTTCAACGTGCCGGACGGTGATCGACTCGGGCGCGAGTCCCAGTGCGAGCGAGAGATCGGCGCGCAGATTGTAGATGCCCTGGCTGTGCGTCCAGACTGCGACGGACGTGCGCCCCTTCCACTGGGCGAGCGCGCAGGAAGGGCCGATCGACGCATGGGCGCTGAACGGCCGGGTGTACGTCGCGGAAAGCGAGCGAGTGGGTTTCACATCGGCCAGGCGCTCGTCGAGCACTTTCGACTCGTGCGGCGCGCCGCGCAGCCAGCCCGGCAGATCGGCCGGATCGGGGAGCGTGTCGCGCTCTTCCCAACGCACGCCCGTGGCGAGCGCTTGCGC
>JBAVOG010000282.1:0-13488 GCA_049691875.1 Burkholderiales bacterium
CTCGAACACTGCGATCTGGAACAGCGGCCGGTTGTGTTTCAGATTCCTGGCTTGCTCCGCGAACTGCGGGGTCACGACATACAGAAGCGGAACCCGGACGCCGTGGGCAGC
Source organism: Burkholderiales bacterium (assembly GCA_049691875.1). Lineage (GTDB taxonomy): Bacteria > Pseudomonadota > Gammaproteobacteria > Burkholderiales > SG8-39 > JAABRB01. The sequence continues at coordinate 112 of JBAVOG010000282.1, forward strand.
GTCCCGCCAGTGCTCGCGCGGGTACGGATAGGCGAGGAGCGCAAGGCTCGCCTCGAGCGGGAGCTGGAGGGCTCCACTGGTGAGTTGTGCGAGCTCGGTATCGGGTCGCGGCGTGCGGAACATCGCCCGGACGAACTGGTCGATCGCCTGCGCGCGGTTCCGCTGCAGCGCTCCGCGGAAATCCCCCGCAGGCGGAATGGGCGGCTCGCCCACGGAGCTGTCGACCAGCACGAGACCCGCAAGCCTCGATTCGCCGTGAGCGAGCACGTATTGGAGCGCCTCGAGAGCGCCGAGCGACCAGCCGACGAGCACGACTTTCGGATAGCGCGCCACGAACTCGGCGATGTCGTCGGCGCGTCGCTCGGCCGTATATCCGGAGGACGCGACCTGGGAGAGGCCCTGCCCGCGTGGGTCAAGCGCGGCAACCGGGTAATCCTTCGCGAGCGCCGCGAGCTGAGCCTTCCATATCGCTGCGGGCATCGACCAGCCGGGGACGAACGCGATCACCGGCGCGCGGGGCGTCCGCGGGGCAGCCTCCAGCACATGCAGCCGGACGCCGTCGGAGGTGACGAAGTATCTGCTTTCCACCCGGGCTTCCATCGCAGCAGCGACGGGAATCCCGCACAGGATACACAGCGCGGCGAGTGCCGCGCGAATCACGAGCGCTTCGCGGTGTTGCGCGCGATGATCAGCGCCGAAGTGCCTGGCTTCCAGTGATACCCGAACGAAAAGGGAAGCGCCGAGACGTTTTCCGACTGCTGGTAGGCGGCGGCGAGATCGTTCTGGTACGCGTTGGGAAACTCGCTGATGGGCGGCTCATAGCGACCGAACAGGCTGATCTCGAAATTACGATCGCGCAGGCGCGCATAGGGGATGCCCGTATCGTCCTGCACCAGCACCTCGCTGACATCGAGCAGCGTCTGGAGCGTGCCAGCGAACTCCTTTGCCTGCAGCAGATACGACGCCGACTTGATGAACGTCATGCTCGGCTTGAACTGCTTGAGGAACGGCAGGAATTCCGGGTTTGCGCGGAGCGCCCGGTCGGTCACGTCAAGCGACAGGTAGTAGAGCGTCTGCGGCTTCCCCGCAGGCGGCCGGAAGTACGTCACCTTCACGCCTTTCGCGCGGCGGGCGGGGTTGACGCTCGCTGCGGGACGAGGTCCGGGGAACTGCGCGAGATCGAACGGCTCGACCGCCGCCACGCGCAAGTCGAGCAGGCTCATCGAGGCCAGCATGAGCGGCAGGACGCCCGTCAGACGCGGCGTTTTCAGCTGCTCCGACATGTGCTTGGTGATGAAGTAATTGCGCGCCAGGAGATCCTTGAGCGCCACCCGCGTGTCGTCGAGGAGGGCGGCAGCGTCTTCGGCACTCAGGCCCTCCAGCGCCGGCACGTCGCCGGGTGCCTCGAGCCCGAAGAGGACATACGTATCACAGCGCGGAAACAGCACGTAGGCGTTCAGGAAATCGGGGCCGCTGAAGGGATAGAGGAGCGTTTGGCAGCGGTCGAGCTCCGCCCGGAGCGCGTCGTTGCGCCAGGCCTCGATCACGCTCAATCGCTCGCGCTGGAGCCGCGCCCAGCGCGGTGCGAGCTGCTTGCGGTGCTTCTGCCACGCATCCAGCGCCGCGATCTGGGCATGCGGTTTGTAGTCAGTGCCCATGCCGGCCAGCAGATGCGCCGTCGACGTGATGCGCGCATCCGGCGCGACGGGCTCGCCCGCGCTTGCCGACGTGCATATGCATAACGCCGCAAAAAATGCCAGCGTGCGTGCGAGTCCCGACGCCCAGCGCGCTCCGGCGGCAGACGGCGAAAACGGTCCGATCATGGTTGCTTGGCCCTTGGAAATAGTCGGCAATTGTCGACGGGGCGCACCGAGAACGCTACCCAGTATGCCAGCATGGCGCATGGCGGCCCGACGGTGTCGACTCGCGCCGTTCGAGTGCCAAATATTCCCACCCGAATTTCCACCCGCGGTTCTTCCCGGACTCCGGGCGGACGGCCCGGACCGGTTCACGGGGCGCGCTACCGTCCGCAGCTCAGCGGACTTTCTTCAAGTATTCGTCGGCGTCGTCGATACGCATCTCGACCCACATCGGGAGATGGTCGGACATCTGGTACGTTCGCCAGTCACGGAACCCGCGGGCCTTCGTCTTCGACCAGACCGCGCGATAGGCTTCTTCGTCCGCATCCCGGAAAACGTGCTGGTAATAGTCAAAGACCCCGGCCCGGCCGGTGGGAGTCATTCCGTAGAGCTTCTCGTAATAGGCGATCTGATCGTAGTGCTTGTTCTTGGCAACGTTCGAGCCCGGAATTATCTGCAGTCCCGCGGGGACGACGAACTTCGCTTTCTCCAGCGCCTGCATCGTCGCATCCTCCCGATTGAAGATGTTGAAGTCCCCGAGCAGCATCAAGTTTTCCCGCAGGTCGGTGTCACCTGCGGGTGTGCGGACGCGGCCGGAGGAGAACTTGGAGGAGTATTTCGCCAGCGTGGTCGCAATGTTCGTGATTTCCGCCAGACGCCGCGGATCGACTTTCGTCGCCTTGCCATAGTAGATATGGACCGTGCAAAGATTGACCTGCGCCCAACCGCAGTGGAATCCGGCGACGTATGGCGAGCGCGCGAGCTGAACGGCACGTTCTTTCGCGGTGTCCGGCAGGACAATCTCGGCGGCGAGCCCCGAAAACTGCACCTTGCGCTTGTCGTACAGAAATGCAAGTCGCTCGGAATTTCCAGAAGTGCCGAGCGTGACGTCGGTGACCAGGTAGCTCCACCAGTTTCCCAGCAGCTGCTGCAAATGCTGCAGGGCGTAGAGGCTGTCCCGGATCTCCTGAATCGCCACCAGATCGAACCGGCTGACGATCTCCGCGATGTAGAGAAACGCCTCCTCGGTGCGGCCGCCGAATTTCCGCGAATCGAACTCGCGGATATTCCAGGTCGCGAGCAACAGCGTGTCCGTCGCGGTGCGGGTGGGTATGCCATTCTCGCTCTCGAGCAAAGCCCGCAGCCGCTGCAATCCCTCGACCGCCCGGAGTCGATCGTCCTGGTTCTCGATCTTTCGAACACTTGCGTAATAGAGCATCTCGCCTCCGAACTGAATTCGCCGCCACGCACCCTCGTGAGCATGCGTTCCCGCGAACGCGTGCTTCAATAGGACTCATGGCCTAGCAGGGTGCTATGCTGACCACGCACCATGTCCGCCCGCTATCCCGAACGGATCGTCTGCCTCACCGAGGAGACCACGGAGACACTTTACCTCCTCGGCGAGGAGCAGCGCATCGTGGGCATCTCGGGCTACACCGTGCGCCCGGCGCGGGCGCGGCGCGAGAAACCCCGCGTGTCGGCGTTCCTGTCCGCGAAGAACGACCGCATCCTGGCCCTCGAACCCGATCTCGTCATCGGCTTCTCGGATCTGCAGGCAGACATCGCGCGGGATCTCGCCAAGGCCGGGCTGAACGTGCTCATTTTCAATCAGCGCACGGTGCCCGCAATTCTATCGATGATCCTCACGCTTGCATCGCTCGTCGGCGCCGCGGCGAAGGGCGAGCGCCTGGTGGTCGAGCTCGAATCCGGGCTGGACGCGATACGCGCCGACGCAGCGCGCTTTCCGCGCCGGCCGCGCGTGTACTTCGAGGAGTGGGACGAGCCCATGATCAGCGGTATCGGCTGGGTTAGCGAGCTGATCGGGATCGCGGGCGGCGAAGACGTGTTCTCCGAGCTCGCAGGGAGTCAGGCCGCAACGGGGCGCGTCATCGCGGATCCGGGCGAAGTCGTTCGGCGCCAGCCGGACGTGATCCTCGGCTCGTGGTGTGGCAAGAAATTCCGCCCGGAACGTGTCGTCGCGCGGACCGGCTGGACGGAAGTGCCGGCGGTGCGCGACGGCGAGCTCCACGAGATCAAGTCAGCCGACATCCTGCAGCCGGGCCCCGCCGCGCTGACCGATGGCGTACGGCGTATTCACGCGATTCTCGCCCGATGGAGTAACGTAGTCTGATCGACATTTCTCGATGAGCGCATTCGCATGATCACTTATCTCTACTGGGGCGCCGTCATCGCGCTCGTCATCGCCTCCATGGCGATCTTCGCCGGCAAGCTGAACAACATCCGCACGGCGCTCGTTTCCTCGGCCGTCGTGCTGATCGTCGGCTGGTTAGCCTACTACTTCCACTTCGAGCAGCTCTTCGTCAAGCGCTACGGTGGCGTGATGTCGATCAGTGTTCCCGCCGGCCAGCATCACATCGCCGTGACCTGGAAGGACGACAACCTTTGGGTGGAGAATTACGACCCGGCCACCAACACCTGCATCTTCTCGGAATATTCCCGAGGCAACCTCCTGCAAGGCAAGGTTGTCCTGAAGGACTGCAATCCGCTCATGCCGACCCAGGCCGCGACCCCGTCCGACCCCACCGCGAAGTGAGGCGGTATGCAGCAACGTCGGCCTGCTCGGCAGTTGCGCGGACGGATCACCGCAGACCGGAACGACTACCTCACGAAATTGCCGTCGCGTCCGATCATGGTGAGCTCGACGTAATCGGACCCGGCGTGGCTGGTGCGTGAGAAGCTGACGACGAACCCGCCGAAATCCACGTTGTTCATGCTCTCGAGCGCCGCGATCAGCGACTCCCTCGTGAGATCCCTGCCCGCCCGGCGCAGCCCTTCCACCATGACTTTTGCGGCGAGATAGCCCTCGAGGCTCCCGAAGCTGTAGGCCGTGTTGCCGGCGGCCTTGAGGATGCGCTGGTACTCCTTGACCACGGGCACGCCGGGATACCACGGGAAAGGCACGACCTGCGAGATCACCACACCGTAGCCCTCGGTGCTGAGCGCGTTGGAAAGCGCTTTCGAACCCACGAACGACACGTTGTGGAATTGCGCCGCGCTCCCGGCCTTTTTCATCTGGCGAACAAATTCGGCGATCGACGTGTAGGCGGAGATCATCACGACAGCGTCCGGCTGGACTGCGGCGATCGTTTTCACCGCCGCGCCCACATCGGTGGTGTTGCGCTCAACCGTGCCGGTTGCGGCGATGGCCAGGTTGCGCTTCTTCATCGCGATCTGGACGCCCGTCAGGCCGGCCTTCCCGTAGGAGTCGTTCTGATAGAAGACCGCGATTCTCTGGATTCCGGTCGAGACGAGTTGCTCGACGATCTTCTCGGTCTCGTCGTAGTAGCTCGCCCGCACGTTGAAGACGTACCGGTTGAGCGGATTGCGTAACAGCTCGGCGCCCGTGAAGGGTCCGACGAACGGGACCTTCGCTTCGGTGAAGATCGGCAGCGCGGCGGCGCTGGTCGGCGTCCCGACGTACGCGAACAACGCGAATACCTTGTCCTCCTCGATGAGCTTGCGCGTGTTCTCGGCCGCGAGATTTCCTTCGTAGCGGTCGTCGCGGGTCTTGACCGAGATGGTTCGCCCGTTTACGCCGCCTTGCTTGTTGATGTAGTCGAAGTAGGCGACGGCGCCGGCGTTCATCTCGATGCCGAGCTGGGCCGCGGGGCCCGAGAACGCGGCCGACTGACCGAGGAGTATCGAGTTCGGCGTCACGCCGGGCGTCTGGGCTGCGGCAGGAACTGCGATGCCGAGCACAATCAGTGCGGTGAGGTGCAACTTCGAAGCCAGCAATCTGATGATCATGAAGTCCTCCAGCGTTCGATAGATTCGAACCTTGGGTGGAATGATCCACGATTGTCGCCTTGGCTGCCGTGGCGTACTGCGCCTCGGGGCGTCAGGAAGCCCGCGCATGCGCAATACCTCACGATTGTCGCGCGCGGGCCGTGCGCTATGGTGCGTGGCACCATTCGAAGCGCGCCGGGAAGAACGATCCCTGCCGGCAGTTACCGCTCCACCGGAAAGCCGACGATGCTCCCCCACTCGGTCCACGAGCCGTCGTAGATACGGACATTCTTGATGCCGAGTATCCGCGTGAGCGCCACCCACGTGAGCGTGGCGCGATGGCTCAAACGGCAGTAGACGACGACTTCATCCGGACTTTCCTTCGTGACGCCCACTCGCTCGAGCATGCGCGCGAGCTCCGCGGGACTCTTGTAGCTGTCGTCGTCGTTGAGCAGATTCCGGAAGTAGAGATGCACTGCGCCGGGTATGCGGCCGGCGCGCTCGGCGCCATGATCGAACTTGCCTAGCTCCATCACCCGCTCGCCCGCGTATTCCTCGGGTGATCTGACGTCGAGGAGCAGCCGTCCGGGCTTGCCGAGCCCGGCGCGCACCGCGTCTCGACCCAGCCGCATGCTCGCATCGCCGGTGGACGGTGGATAGTCCAGCGGCGGGAAGCGCGGAATGTCCTTGGTCAGCGGCCGGCCCTCCCGCGCCCACTTGGTGCGCGAGCCATCGAGCAACCGGAGATCCTTGTGTCCGGCCATGGAGAATGCCCAGTAGGCGTAGGTCCCGTACTGCACGGGATCGCCATAGAGCACCAGCGTGTGCTCGGGCCCGACCCCGGCGGCGCCGAAGCGGGCGGCGAGCTTCTCCGGCGACACAAACTCCCGGTCGGTGTCGTGCCAGCAGATGTCTTTCCAGAAGAACCAGATCGCGCCGGGGATGTGGCCTGCGCGGTAAGTGTCGCGCTCGGGAAGCTGGGAGATCTCCACGATGCGCACCTCCGGATCGTCGAGATGCGCTGCGAGCCATTCGGTCGTGACGAGTGGTGTGTCCATTGCGCAATCAGTCATCCTTGCCGGCGAGAATCTCCTCGACGGTCACGTGGCGTCCCTCGCGTGCCGACTTGACGCCGGCGCGGATCACGGCAAGCGAGCGCAGGGCCTTTTCGCCGTCGACTTCCGGCTTGCCCTTGCCGCGCACAGCGTCGGCAAACTCGTCGAGCTCCTCGACCAGCGTGTCGTTCTTCTGTGTCGGGACCGGCACTGCCTCGGTGGTGCGCCGCTTGAGGACCTTGAGGCCTTCGTGCAGGCTGTAGTAGGCGGTCATCTCGCGGCCATAGATGTTCATGAGATAGTACTCCGACGCCGAAGCATACCCCGCGTTGAGCGTCGAGACGGCGCCGCTCTCGTGCTGCATGAGGAGCCCGGCGACATCGGGATTCTCGCCCGGGAGGGCGAGCTGGGCAGTCATGCCCGAGACCGACTTCACGGGCCCGAGCAGCATCTCGAGCACGTCCGTGTAGTGCACGCCGATCTGCAGCATCACGCCGCCCGGCATACCGGCTGCCGTGTAGCGCCAGGAAGTGGTGTCGAACTTGCCTTCGCGATCACGACTGATGTTCGCCTCGGCCTGCACGACATTGCCGAAGTCGCCGGCGGCAATCCGGTCGCGAATCCAGCGGAAGTGGTTCTCGCGGCGCCGCTGATAACCGACCGCCAGCAAGACTCCCGCGTCCTTGCTTGCCTTGATGATCGCCCGGCCGTCGACGATGGTCGTGGCGATCGGCTTGTCGAGGAAAGTATGCTTGCCCGCTTGCGCCGCAGCGCGCACCGTTTCGAGGTGGGTCTGATTGGGCGTCGTGTTGATGATCGCATCCACATCGTCGGCCGCGAGGATGTCCTCGTACTTCGAGGCTGCCCGGCAACCGTATTTCTCGGCGAAGGCGCGGCGCTTGTCCTCCGAGCGCGTGAAGCAGGCGACGATCTTCACGTTCTTCGAGCGCTTGGCCGCATCCGCCAGCACGTCCGACCACCAGCCGAGGCCGATCGAGGCCACACGTATCGGTTCTGTTCTCATTGGCTACTCCTTGAGTCGGTTGCGCTCGCCGCCGGCATCGTCACGAAGAAGGCGCGGATCGCGGGCGGCCGCCCCTCCCTTCCGAAGCGAATGACCAGACAATCGAGACGACGGAAAGGGACAGGAAGAGTATGCTGAACGGCGACTGGAAGAAGATCAGCACGTCCCCGCTCGAACCGGTGAGCGCCACGCGCATGTGCTCTTCGAGCTGACGGCCCAGCACGAGCGCCAGGAGCAGCGGCACGACCGGCATATCCAGGTGGCGCATGGCGATGCCGAGCAAGCCGAATCCGAGCATCACCCAGACGTCGAAGAACGAGTTCCGCAACGCGTAGCTTCCGATCACGCACAGGAGTGCGATGGTCGGCATGAGCAGCGCCCTGGGCATCGCAAGCAGCTTGACCAGCAACCGCACGCTCGCGAGCGCGATCGCAAAGTTGAAGAAGTTGGCCCACATGAACGAGAAGATGAGCGTGTAGGCAAAATCGCCGCGCTGCATGAAGAGGAGCGGGCCGGGCGCGAGCCCGTGCACGAGCAGAGCGCCGATCAGGATGGCCGTGACCGGGTCGCCGGGAATGCCGAGCGTCATCATCGGGATGAGCGCGCCGCCCGTGACCGCGTTGTTCGCCGACTCCGGCGCCGCGATGCCTTCCACGCAGCCCTTGCCGAAGCGGTCCCTGTTCCGGCTGAAGCGCTTCGCGTAGTCGTAACTGATGAACGCGGCGATCGGGCCACCGGCACCCGGAAGGATGCCCAGAAACGCTCCGGTCACCGAGCCAATCGCGGTGGGCAGCCGCATGGCCTTGAGATCGGCCAGCCTCGGCAGAACCGATCCGACCCGGGTGCTCGCCCGCATCTCGGTCTGCCCGTGCGCGATCGCGATCATGTTGTCGACAAGCTGGGGCACCGCGAACAGGCCGATGAGCGCGGTAAGGAAATGGACGCCGGAGAGCATGTCGGCATTGCCGAAAGTGAATCGCGCGGTTCCCATCACCGGATCCTGGCCGATGGTCACGATCGCGAGGCCGATCACCGCCGAGAGCAGGCCCTTGACCGGCGAACGGGCGGCAAACGTGCAGATCACGGTGAGTCCGAAGAACACCACACTGAACAGGTCGGCCGCGCGGAACTGCAGCGCCACGTCAGCCAGCACGGGTGCGATGAAGTACAGGCATAGAAAGCTGAAAAAACCGCCCACGAAGCTCGCGGTGATGGCGATCGAGAGCGCCCGGCCGGCCTCGCCGCGCTGCGCCATCGGGTAGCCGTCCAGCGTTGTTGCGGAGGCCGATGGCGTGCCGGGAATATTGAGCAGCGTCGCGGAAAAGCTGCCGCCGGTCATGCCGCCCACGTAAATGCCGAGCAGCAATGCAATGGACAGCGTGGGATCGAGAACGAACGTGAGCGGCAGGACCACGATGATGCCGGTGCTGATGGTCATGCCGGGGATCATGCCGACGATCAGTCCGAGCACCGTGCCGATCGCAGTGGCGACCAGGCTGCCGGGGAGCGACGCGCTCGAGAATCCTGCGAGGACTTCCGGATTCATCCGAGCAGCCCCGCGAGAACGCCGGTGGGCAGCGGAATGTGCAGCCCGTTGCGGAAGACCAGCGCGAGTATCACCGGTAGCGCGACCGATACGATGCCGATCAAGCCCCACCGTCGCTCACCGTAGAGCCACATGAGGGCGGCGAAGAACGGCACGCTCGCGATCACGAACCCGCTGAACGGCAGTGCCGCAACATAGACGACGAAGAGGGTCAGAAAGACGGTCGGCGCGCGCAGGCCACCTGCCGTATCAGCCGCGGCGCGCGCGCCGGGCCGCGCCTTTAGTCCCTGGAAAAGTAGGGCCAGCGACAGAATCAGCAGGCACGCCGTGATGATCCACGGGAAGAACGACGGATCGGGCGTATCGGGCAGTGACCGCTTGGGCAGGCCCGCTGTCAGGTAGCCGTAGACAACGCCCAGCACGATCAGGACCAGGGCGGCGGCGACGTTCTTGTTGCGCATTGGTTTCAGTCGGCAAACGAGCAGCGACGACCCCCGCGCGCGACACGCCGAGGTCGATCGATCTGCGCTGCGGTGGATCGGCGGCTTACTTCTTCTTCTCGCTCTGGTAGAGACCGGCCGCTTTCATGATGCCCTTGACTTTCTGGTCCTCGGCCGCGAGCACCTTCTCGAAGTCGTCCACGCTGAGCGTTTCGACGGTGAATCCGTTCTTGGCGGCGAAATCCATGAAGGACTTCGAATGGGCGGCCTTGGTCATCGCGTCGGCGAGCATGTCCTTCGTGGCCTTCGGCGTGCCCTTCGGCACCGACAGGCCGCGGAAGAGCAGGATGTCGACATCGTAGCCAAGCTCTTTCATGGTGGGCACGTCGGGGATCACCGGATTGCGCTTCGGACTCGGGATGGCCAGCAGGCGGATCTTGCCGGCCTGCGCGAGCTTGATGGCGCCGGTAAGCGGCGCGATCATGGCGTCCGCTTCGCCGCTCAACACCGTCGCGTTGCGGCGCTGAACGCCGGCCGGCAGGTGGATCACGTCGCAGCCGAGCGCGTTGGCGACGGCGATTGCGCCGAGGTGCGTTGCGCTACCGGCAGTGGAATTGGCGATCTTGTACTTGCCCGGGTGCGCCTTGCAGTCGGCCGCGAAGTCTTTCATGGTCTTCCACGCCGAATCGGCGCGTACGGCGAACGGCATCGGCTGGTATTCGACCTGGCCGATGTGGTCGAGCGCGCTGTGCTCGTAGTCCACATTGCCGATGTTGGTGACCGTCAGGATCGACGTGGAATTCCATGCGATGACGCGGCCATCGGGCTTGGCGTTCTTGACATACGTGTACGTGACCGCGCCTCCGGCGCCTGGCTTGTTGATCGGCACGACCGGCACGCCCAGCACCTTGCTCATCTCTTCGGCGAGCAGACGCCCTTCGATGTCGGCGCCGCCCCCGGCGCCGAACGGAATGACAAATTCGATCGGGCCTTCGATGGATTGGGCTGCGACCGGCAATGCCAGGATGGCGGCCGTGGCCGCCGCGACAATATCCAGAACGAATCGAGTCGAAAGCTTCATGCGCTCCTCCATTTGATGTCCGGTCCGAAACCTCGCGAGTGCGGGGCTCCCCCCGCAGCACCGCCCGCCCTCCCGTCGGGCTGATCGCCTCTTTCCGGGGCGCTACTGGCGCGGATGCCGTACGCCCTTCTTCGCAGTTTTTGCAGCGATTGTCCAGTTCGCAGCCATTTCCATTCCGAATGGCGATATGCGAATCCGCCACACGTGTTGGCGGTACACCCCCCTGCTGCGCCGCTCCACCAACCTCAATTGAGATCGAGCGCGTGCGCCTTGAGTGCTTCGAGCTTCACGTACTCGAGTGTCCTGGCATTCGTCGCCTCCAGAACCACCTGTGGCGCGCACCCGGCCTGCCAGGCCTCGATCCAGCGCAGCACATGCAGGCACCAGCGGTCGCCCGCCTTCAACCCATGAAATCGCATTTCCGGATTGGGGGTGACCAGGTCGTTGCCGCGCGCGACGCTGAACTCGAGAAACGCCTCGGTCACCCGCACGCAAACGAGGTGTGCGACACCCTCGACATCGTGGGTTGCGCAGCACCCGTCACGGAAGAATCCCGTGAGCGGAGCGTAACTGCACGCCCGCAAAGTGCCGCCGAGGACATTCGTTTCCGATTCGGGGAGGGCGCTCATGGCCAATGGCTTGAAATCGTTGCGGAAGGACTGCGTAGGGGTCAAATCGCGGCGTGCGACGGGTGCTCCCAGGCTCCGGCGGGATTATCGCCCAGGCGCCCGGAGTTCCGGCGCGGCACTTGACTCTAAACCTTACTATAAGGTTTAAACTACTCCGATGATTCGATCCTACGGACGCCATCCATGCAGACCATGACGATCGGCAAGCTTGCCCGGGACATCGGTATCGGACCGGGAACGCTGCGCTACTACGAGCGGCTCGGCCTGCTCGCGCCGGCAGAGCGCACGGCAGCCGGGTACCGGAAGTACGGGGAGCCGGCCGCCCGTCGGCTGCGTTTCATCCGGCGCGCCCAGGCGCTCGGATTCACGCTCGAGGAAGTGGCAGAGCTGCTCAAACTGAGCGACAACCCGCGCGCAAGCGCCCGGCAGGTGAAGAAAGCGGCGCAGGCGAAGATCGCCGACATCGAGCAGCGCATCGACGCGCTCGTGCGCATGAAACAGGGCCTCGCGACCCTGGAAGCGCAGTGCAGCGGTCATGGACACACGGGCGAGTGCCCAATCCTCGCGGCGCTCAACCACGAGGACAAGTGAGGCGCGCGCTGCTTACCTGACTGGAGAGCACGATGCAGAAGTTGGAAATCGGAATTCAGGGCATGACCTGTGCGAATTGCAGTGCGCGGGTGGAGCGTGCCTTGCAGAAGGTGCCGGGTGTGGCAGAGGCGACCGTCAACCTCGCGACCGAGCGGGCAAGCGTGCGCTTCGACGAATCGGTTGCGACGGCCGCCGCCGTCGGCGCGGCAGTCATTGACGCTGGCTACACGCCGATCGCCATCGAGCTGGAGATCGGCGTCGGCGGGATGACGTGCGCGAACTGTTCTAGCCGGGTCGAGCGCGCGATCAAGAAATTGCCCGGCGTGGTCGAAGCGAGCGTGAACCTCGCCACCGAGCGCGCGACCGTGCGCTACTTTCCGACCACGCTGACGCCCGGGGAGATCGCGCGGGCGATCGAGGACGCCGGCTACACCCCGCGCTCACTGGAGACTGCGGAGAGTGCGGATGCCGAAGCCCACGCCAGGGAGGCGGATCTGCGCGCACGATTCCGAGACACCGTCGTCGCAGCGGTGCTGTCGTTGCCGATCGTCGTCCTCGCGATGGGCCCTATGCTGGTACCGGGCCTTGCGGACGCGCTCGCGCACAGCGCCCCGACGCCGCACTTCTGGGAATGGGTGCAACTTGCGCTCGGCACCGCGGTCGTGTTCGGCCCGGGGCGCCGTTTCTTCAGTACCGGGTGGGCAGCGTTCCGCCACCTCGCGCCCGACATGAACAGCCTGGTCATGACGGGGGTCGGCGCGGCGTATCTCTACAGCGCGATCGTGGTGCTCGCCCCCTGGCTGCTGCCGCCGGAAGCGCGCCACGTCTATTTCGAGTCCGCGGTGGTGGTGGTCACGCTGATCCTGATGGGCAAGTATCTCGAGGCGCTCTCCAAGGGCCGCACCGGGGCGGCGATCAAGAAGCTGATCGGATTGCAGGCGAAGACCGCGCGGGTCGTGCGCGACGGAGAAGAGCGCGACCTGCCGATCGCGAGCGTTGCACGCGGCGAGCTCGTGATCGTGCGCCCCGGCGAGCGCGTCCCGGTGGACGGCGAGGTGCGGGCGGGCGAGAGCTACGTCGACGAATCGATGCTCACCGGCGAGCCCATGCCGGTGGCCAAGCGCGCCGGCGATCGAGTCGTGGGTGGCACGGTGAACCAGCACGGTGCGCTGCGCGTGGAGGCGCGCCAGGTCGGCAAGCAGACGATGCTCGCGCAGATCATCCGCATGGTCGAGCAGGCGCAGGGCTCGAAGCTGCCGATCCAGCGGCTCGCCGACAAGGTCGTGAGCGTGTTCACGCCCGTCGTGCTCGCGATTGCGGCCATCACATTCGCGGTGTGGCTCGCGCTCGGCCCGTCGCCGGCGATCACGCTCGCGCTGGTCAGCACCGTGGCAGTGCTGGTCGT